>NZ_VOZO01000051.1:0-1138 GCF_013419715.1 Acinetobacter sp. YH12063
TGAACCGTACCGGGTTTGTCGGAGACTTTTTTATTTAAGTTAGGCCACCTGACCTAACGGGTTAATCTTATCATAGTACATTGCTTCAAACTCAAAAGGCGATACATAACCCAGTGCACTGTGTACACGCTTTTTATTGAACCAATCTACCCAGTTTAGTGTCGCAAGTTGTACATCTGCTAAACCTTGCCAATCTGCTTTTAGATATTCAATCACCTCTGTTTTGTATAAGCCATTCACCGTTTCAGCCAAAGCATTATCGTATGAATCACCAGTCGTACCGACTGATGCTCGTAAATTTGCAGCTTCTAAACGATTGGTATAGCGAATAGAAAGATATTGAACACCTCTATCGGAATGATGAATCACATTCTTTGGCATGCCTCGATCGTGCAATGCTTGCTCTAATGCATCGAGCACCATATCTGTATTCATCCGTGTCGATACTTTCCATCCAACAATTGCTCGTGAGAACACATCAATAATAAAGGCGGTATAGACCCAGCCTGAATGAGTTTGAATATACGTAAAGTCACTCACCCACAGTTGGTCAGGATGATCAGCATTAAAATTACGTTTCACTAAATCATCTGCTCTTTTTTGATCATCTCGGCTACGGGTGGTTTGTTTATTCTTACCACGCCAAACACCTTGTATACCTAGCTTCTGCATCAATCGAGCAACTGTACAACGTGCGATAACATAACCTTCACGTTTCAATTGTTGCCAGACCTTACGCACACCATATCGACCTGAACTTTCTTTCCAAATTCGTTGAATTTGTTCAGCATGATGCTCATCATGTAGATCTCGTTTCGCTCGATGTTCTGGATTGTCAGCGAGATCTAAAGTTCGGTAATAGGTTGAAGCTGCGATCGGTAAAATCCTACAAATCGCATCAACACCATATCGATCTTTATTGTTATGGATAAAATCCACCATTATTTGTGTGGGCGGTCGAGCTCCGCCTGGGCGAAAAAAGCAGCTGCTTTACGTAGAATTTCGTTAGCACGTTGCAGTTCTTTATTTTCGCGTTCGAGTTGTTTGATACGTTCTTGGTCTGAAAGCTGCTGTACTTTAACTGGATTTTGTTTATCTAAATATTTTTGATACCAAACACGTAGTGTTTCAGGAGTAC
>NZ_VOZO01000052.1:0-1051 GCF_013419715.1 Acinetobacter sp. YH12063
ATAGTCGGGATAATAGGAAGATATAACCGCATATATTTTCCCTCGCAATTTCATAATTTACGATGTCGAGGTATTCAACGGTCACATGCTTTAGATCGGTTGATAGGTTATTTAATTTAATCATGGCTGAAATCCTGATTTTTCTAAAATTGGATAAAGCTCTCTGAATTTTTCAGGCTCTAAAAGCATATCAGCGATACGAATAGCAAATTGTTGGTAGCTTTCTGTACCTTGTGAGTATTTCCCCATTTCGGGCATTTCAGACATTTTATTAGCAAATAAATGGCGTTGTGAGTCAGTCATCTTGATAAAGAAATCGGGTGTATTAGGATCTCGTTTAGATTCGATTTTCTTTGCTTGTTGCTTCTGCTTAAATTTGAATGAAAAGCCTGAAATAGCTCGACCTTTTTTATGTTGTTCATAGGTCACAGTGATATCGGTATGTTCATTGATCTGCTTGATAGACGGTTCTAAGACACGCCTTTTAAACAGCTCCATACGTTGATATTCATTATCCTCAACACCAACTCTATTTCTGAATTCTGATAGTTCAATTTGTGGAGTTTTACCCACTTCACGCCATGCAATTAGTAGTTCGTATAATCGAATTGCATACTTACCTGTAAGCTGTGATACCTGTTTAAGTTGATAACTTGTAAAGTGTTCCTCAAGCCGAGTAACAAGTGGTACAACGTCAGGGGCAAAAGTGATTTCTAAAATCGCTAACGTATCAACATAGAAAACACGACTAACCCAACGTGAGCGCACAATGCCTGTTTTGCCAGTCTTTTTATATTCCGTAAAATAGCTAAACTTACGTTCAAACTGATTATTTACTGCATCTTTTTATACTTTGTATGCAGCATCTGTAGACACATTAAAGTGTTTTGCGTAATCACTAGCATGTATTTCTAACTTGCTGTCTGCGGTAATTCCTTGCCCTGTTTCTCTAGCATTCATAATTGCAAGCAATATTAAACGCTGTTCAGACGTTTCTAAGTTATAACTGGCATTCATTAACGCATTGTCTTTCACTACTAATCCATTTTTC
>NZ_VOZO01000006.1:0-294623 GCF_013419715.1 Acinetobacter sp. YH12063
ATGAAGCTGACCAATACTAATTGCTCGTGAGGCTTGACTATACAACACCCAAACAGTTGTTGTATCAAGCATCAATTGATTCGATATTAAGCAAAATAACTTGATTTAGTTAACGCTTAAGAACAAAATACGAAACTCAGATATGATCTGTTAATAACTCATTTGACCAAGCAACGGCACTGAAAAGATAAGACCAAATGCAAAGTCATAACAGTTGTGCTGGCGACAATAGCAAGAGTGAACCACCTGATCCCTTCCTGAACTCAGAAGTGAAACCTCTTAGCGCTGATGGTAGTGTGGGGTTACCCATGTGAGAGTAAGTCATCGCCAGCTCATTATTCGAAACACCCCCTGATATCTCAGGGGGTGTTTTTTTATGCAAGGAGAAAAAAGATAAAAGGGGGAAAGGAGAATGGGGGAGAAGAAAATAAAGAATTCTTCATTCAATTTTATGTGATTTTTATATTAAAGGCTGAAAGGCGTATACTATCCGTGTCATTGATGGAAAGCTCATGTCTGATTTAGCCTCAAATTCTCCTTATATTGAATATGGCACACGGCCATTTCTTGCCATTTTATTTTCTTTATTTTTAGCAGGCTTTGCAATTTTTTCATCGTTGTATTGTGTACAACCGATGATGCCCATTTTTGCGAATTTCTTTCATGTCAGTCCGACACATAGCAGCTTTCCTTTATCTTTTTCTACTATTGCCTTAGCAATAGGATTACTTTTCACTGGTTTAATTTCAGATCGATTCGGCCGTAAGCCTGTCATGGTCACCGCTTTATTTTTGGCAGCATCACTTTCAATTATCAGTTCTATATTTCCGCTTTGGGAAGTATTTCTACTGAATCGTGTGCTGATTGGATTAAGTGTGAGCGGTGTTGCTGCTGTTGCAATGACTTATATAGGTGAAGAAATTGCGCAAAAAGATATAGGCTTTGCAATGGGCCTGTATATATCGGGTACTGCGATTGGAGGAATGGGTGGTCGTCTCATTGCCGGGGTATTGATTGATTATATTAGTTGGCAAAATGCCATGATGATTATCGGCATCATTAACCTATGTATAGCCACAGCATTCTTTTTATTACTTCCAGCATCTCAACATTTTCAAGCTTATCCCATTCGTTTCAACCGATTTTATGAATCTTTCGTTAAAAATTTAGCAGATCCAAAGCTGAGAATTTTATTCCTTCAAGGCTTTATCCTCATGGGATGTTTTGTCTCTATATTTAACTATATGAGCTACCACCTATTAGAAGAACCTTATCAGCTTTCGCAAACATGGATTGGACTAATCTCCATAGCATATTTGGCAGGAATATATAGTTCACCTCGGGCTGCAAGTTGGGGGAAACGCTTTGGCCGGGTAAAAGTTTTACCTTCGATGCTGATCATGATGTTGTTCGGGCTGTTGATCATGCTCATTCCGGCATTTTGGTCAGTCATTTTGGGGCTGATTGTATTCACTTTTGCTTTTTTTGCAGCGCATTCCACGGCAAGTAGTTGGGTATCAGTTCAATCCCTGCAATACCGTGCCGTAGGTTCATCTTTATATTTATTTTGCTATTACTTAGGTTCTAGTATTTTGGGTAGTAGTAGTGGTTTGGTTTGGGAAATTTCTGGTTGGATTGGGTTGACGAGCTTTATTGCTGTTATCTTGATGATTGGTTTATTTTTAGCAATACAATTGAATAAATAAAGATAGAAATATGTGAATAAGTTATTATTAAATATTCGTTTTACATCTATTTTTAATATAAATAACGCTATAAAAATGGCTAAGTTTACTATTTTTATGATTATACAACTTTGGTCTAATATGCCTTTTAAAAGGTGCCTCATAATAATGAAATACATCACAATATTATAAATAAATTATTTTTGGTTATCATTTTTAAAAGTTTGAAAAATAATAAATATATGATAAATATGAATTATTTGTTTTTTTGAATATTTTTGCATTTGTTTTTAGATAGAATTATATATATAGATCAATATTGGTATTAAAATTAAGGCGATTATGAAAAATATAACTATTTTAATGATGGCTTTGGTTTTTATCTTAATCTCAGCTTGTACAAGTACCACGAATTTAGGGACAGCAGGCGCAGAGCGAAAACAGTTTTTTATCGTTCCTCAAAAGTTATTAACTAAACAGGCGGATAGATCGTATCAACAATTTATTCATCAAGCGAAAGACAAACAACTTTTGATCATTGATCCGAAATTGGATCAGGTTTTAAATAAACTCAAAAAAAATGCGGAGTTTTACCGTCAAGGTTCGAGTCAATGGGATTGGCAAGTCAGTGGGAATTCAAATAAAGATTTAAATGCACATGGTTTTCCAAGTGGGAAAATTGTCATTAACACGGGTTTGTATTGGAGTTTAAAGCTGAATGAAGATGAATTGGCATTTGTGATGGCGCATGAAATGGCACATGCTCTGCGTGATCATCATCGTGAGAAGATTTCCCTGCTGTTTGCAAGTCAGGTGGCGATGATTTCTTCAACTGCGGGTATCGGTACGCTTGCTACTGCGGCCAGTAGTGTGACTGGGCAAGCTGTTTTTTTGCCTAAAGTTTCAAAATTTGAACTGGAAGCTGATGTTCTCGCACTTGATCTTATGTCGAAAGCGGGCTTTGATCCAAATGCAGCATTAAGTTTTTGGCATAAATATCAGCAGGAAACGACACGCCGTCAAATGCTTGATGTAAAACCATTGATGACTCAAGACAGTATAGATAAGCATAAGATTTATATTGAAAAATATTTACCTGAAATGCACATTCAATTTCAACAGGCGCAGGCTTTAATGTTGAATAAAATGCGATAACTCATGGCACATTCTAGGTTGATTTAAACTAAAGCAAAGTTACAAGTGATTTATTTAAATCTTGTTTTAAAGTCGATGCTTTAGCACTATTACATCTGATGTCTATATAAAACAATTCAATGATTCTGTAGCTATTGTATAAATTATAATCAAGCATGATGAATGGAATTCATGGTAAAATGATCGGCTTTCATCTTCTTTGATCTTTTTTCAGATCATTCCATCTGCCAGCCGAGAATTGCTAGCCATGTCTACTGCTTATACTATGCAGACTGCGCCAAAAGCGTTGTTTGATTACGACAAATATTGGGCGTCTTGTTTTGACCCTGCGCCATTTTTGCCGATGTCACGCGAAGAAATGGATCAACTCGGTTGGGACAGCTGCGACTTTATTTTGGTTTGTGGTGATGCATATATTGATCATCCATCATTCTGTTCAGGCATTATCGGCCGTACCCTTGAAGCACAAGGTTTCCGTGTCGGGATTATTGCTCAGCCAGACTGGACCAATGTAGAAGCCTTCCGTGTATTGGGTAAACCAAATATTGCTTGGGGCGTGACTGCCGGCAACATGGATTCGATGATCAACCGCTATACGGCAGACCGTAAAATCCGTTCGGATGATGCGTATTCTCCAGATAATCAACCGAATAAACGTCCAGACCGTGCAGCAACGGTATATTGCCAGCGTGTGCGTGAAGCATATCCAGATGTGCCTGTATTATTGGGCGGTATTGAAGCCTCGCTGCGCCGTATTGCGCATTATGATTATTGGTCAGATAAAGTCCGCCGTTCAGTATTGATGGACTCGAAAGCCGACCTATTGATGTATGGTAATGGTGAACGTTCAATCACGGAAATCATGCATCGTTTGGCCCGCGGTGAAAAAATCCAAGAGATTACGGATGTCCGCGGTACCGCATTTATTGTGAATAAAAATAACCGGGCTTCAAAAGCGAAGTTTGTTGAAATTGCTTCGAATGATGTCGATGCAATTGGCCGTGTCGATCCGATCATTAACCCTTATGTAATGACCGAAGACCTTGAAGGCTGTGAAATCGAAAAAGGCAAAGACAGCGTTACGCAATATCAAGGCTTCCAAAAAGAAGCGGTAGCAAATCCGATTGTCCGTGAAGGCGATAACTTAGACGCCGATACGCAAATCGTGCAGCTGCAGCCTGCATCAAAAGCCATTAAGCATAAATTGCCGCCGCGTGAATTGGCGGTGATTCGTTTACCTGCCTATGAAGATGTGGCGAATGATCCTGTGCTGTATGCACATGCCAACCGTATTTTGCATTTGGAAACCAATCCAGGCAATGCGCGCGCGATGGTGCAAAAGCATGGTGAACGTGATGTTTGGCTGAATGCGCCGCCGATTCCATTGACTACAGAAGAAATGGATTATGTGTTTGACTTGCCATATGCACGTCTGCCGCATCCAGCTTATGGTGAAGCGCGTTTTCCTGCCTTTGACATGATTAAGTTCTCTGTGAACATTATGCGCGGCTGTTTTGGCGGCTGTACCTTCTGCTCAATTACAGAGCATGAAGGGCGTATCATCCAAAACCGTTCTGAAGAATCGATTTTGCGTGAAGTTGAAAAAATTCGTGATACCGCACCGGGCTTTACTGGGATCATTTCTGACTTAGGCGGCCCAACGGCCAATATGTACCGTTTGGCATGTAAAGATCCTGAGATTGAAAAGAACTGCCGTAAGCCGTCGTGTGTATTCCCGGGTGTATGTCAAAACTTGCACACCGATCATGCACCTTTAACGCAGTTATACCGTAAAGCACGTTCATTGCCGGGGATTAAAAAGATTCTGATCGGTTCCGGTTTACGCTATGACCTTGCGGTGTTAAACCCAGAATATGTCAAAGAATTGGTGACACATCACGTCGGCGGTTACTTGAAGATTGCGCCTGAACATACCGAAAAAGGTCCATTATCGAAGATGATGAAACCGGGGATCGGGACCTATGACCGTTTCAAACAAATGTTTGATCGTTTCAGTAAGGAAGCAGGGAAAGAGCAGTATCTCATTCCTTACTTTATTGCAGCGCATCCGGGTACGACGGACTATGACATGATGAACTTGGCGATTTGGCTGAAGAAGAATGGTTTCCGTGCCGATCAGGTGCAAACCTTCTATCCATCACCAATGGCGACTGCAACGACCATGTATTACACCGGTAAAAACCCGCTGGCTAAAGTGGCGCGTTATACCGAAAATGTCGATATCGTGAAAGGTGAAAAACGCCGCCGTTTGCATAAAGCCTTCTTGCGTTATCATGATCCAAACAACTGGCCATTGCTACGTGAAGCGCTCAAAGAAATGGGGCGTCAGGATCTGATCGGGAACTCAAAACAGCATTTGATTCCGACTTATCAGCCTGCAGGCAGTGCTGAGGGTCAATACCAGTCTGCACGTAAAAAGAACTCAAGCATTGCGGGTGATTCACAAAAACGTACAGGTGAACAAGGCAATCGGACTAAGGCTGCTCAATCGCGTCCTTCGAATACCAAGAAGCGTCCTGAGCGTGGTCAAATCTTGACGCAGCATACTGGTCTGCCGCCGCGTGAAACGGGTGATGCGAAAAAACCTTTTGGTGGTCCGAAACCCAAAGGAAAATCAAAGCCTAAATCACGCGCTTAAAATGGATAAATAAAAAAGACACTTTGGTGTCTTTTTTATGGGAGTTATGCTCGGCAGCATCAGACAGTTTGTATTTTTATATCTTGTTACCATCTGAATGTAGCCTTTGAGTCAGTTATTTCAATGAAATAGGAGCGAAAAATTGACAGTTTATCGGAATTGTCTAACAGTGAGAGGAAATCCGCTTGCTGACGTTTTTACGAATGATCTAAAGTATCTGTATATAGCAATGGATGCTATTACTCTGAATGAAGTGGCATGTGATGTTTGACGCTTTAAGTTTGCAACTTTTTGTCAGTTTAAATAT
Organism: Acinetobacter sp. YH12063; assembly: GCF_013419715.1. NCBI lineage: Bacteria > Pseudomonadati > Pseudomonadota > Gammaproteobacteria > Moraxellales > Moraxellaceae > Acinetobacter > Acinetobacter sp. YH12063. The sequence continues at coordinate 5,807 of NZ_VOZO01000006.1, forward strand.
GTATTGTGTGAACGTTAGAGTTATTTTTTTTAATAGGAAATTAAAAAAATAATACTGGTTGTATACTTCATCAGTATAAGAAGTATGTGAAAAACCAAAAATATAAGAAATATAAAGGATTATGAGATGACTATATACATAGTAATAGGGAGTATTTTACTCTTCTGTGTGCTCATAATGGCTTGGAAAAGTTTAGAAGGTGATTCTAAGCAACAAGATAGCGCATTGAAACAACGTGCTATTTTCAACATTAATGAGCAATTAACCTACACGCGTTTAAAAGAAATTTTGCCTAAGCATACGATCCTTGCGCATGTGTCTTTTGATGCACTGTTGACCACGAAATATTATCGTACACGTAATAAGTACCGTAATATGGTGGCGGACTTTGTCGTCCTAGATGAACAGCATCAGATCTTGGCAATCGTCGCTTTAGATGATCCGATGGTGCTAAAACGGATGCAGCAGTCGCAATATCAAGATGCTTTGCTCGCTTTGGCAGGCTATCGTGTCATTCGTTATGATGATGTGCCTGAGTACGTTCAATTACGCGAAGATTTCTTAAATGAGCAGCGTGTACAAGCGCCATTCGTACCGGTTAATGATCTGAAAAAATATCATTTATATTCAGATTTGGAACGTAAAAAAATCAAAATTATTGGATCTTAGGGATTCAAAGAGCAAAGTCTTTTGCAAAAAAAAAGCATGTCTTTAGACATGCTTTTTTTATTGTTATTCAGGCTTAATGATTATTCAGGCTTAACGGCTACGACGGTTAATTCTACCAGTACACGGGGGTCGTATAATTTGGCTTCGACACAAGTCCGTGGTAATGCTTCAATGTCAGACACCCACGCATCCCATACCTCATTGAATGCTGCATAATCCTGTTCAATATCTTTAAGATAAATGGTCACTGACATAATGTGGTTTTTATCTGTACCGGCATCTGCAAGAAATTGATCAATGATCTCAAATGTTTGCTGTGTTTGTCCTTTGATGTCTAAATCAAGGTCTGTTGCCAATTGACCTGCCAAATGGATCAATTGACCAGAAATAGCGATTTCGGAAAAGCGTTGGGTGATATGCAGGCGTTGGATGGTCATGCGAAATATCCTGAAAGCAAAAAGGTCACTTAATCTTGAGTTTTAGGCATTGTAGTTGCAACCAAAGCCGTCAATAAACAGCCGACAGCAAGGTAGATTGCCACATAATGCCATGAACCATCACCCCAAATCACCAAAGCTGCTGCAATCATTGGGGTAAAGCCACCACCGATAATACTGGCCACTTGATAGCCGACACCTGCGCCACTGTAGCGATAGGCGGTACCAAACAAGGAGGTAAAAATCGGTTGGTGTACACTCACCACCATATCATGGGCAATATTGGCAAGGAAAATTGCACCGACAATAATCAGCCAAGTATTTTGTGCATCAAGGGCCATGAAGAAGGGAAAAGCTGAAAGCGCACCAATTAAGCCACCCAGCACGCACATTTTACGATGATCAAATCGATCTGCTAGCCACGCAAAGAGCGGAATGCTGAAGCAGCTAATGGCACCAACCATTAAGGTGATATTGAGGAAGAACTGTTTGTCCATGCCCAATTGAGCGGTGGAATAATTCAGTGCAAAGTTCGTCACCAAATACATGGTGAGTAACTCGGTCAAGCGCAGCGCAATAATGTAGAAAAAGGCTTTGGGGTGTTGGCTAATCGCTTGCAGAATCGGTAATTTTTGTGGCGTTTGTTGAGCTTTGACCACATGGTCGACAAATTCTTGAGATTCGTCTTGATCACGTCGGATCCACATTGCGATAGCCAGCAAGACAATACTGGCAATAAAGGGAATTCGCCACGCCCAATCGGCAAAAGCATCTTCACCCAAAGTGGCAATAATCAAAGACACAGCGCCTGTTGCCAGAACGAGTCCGACGCCATAGCCAATTTGTACACCACTACTGTAAAAGGCTTTTTTGCCTTTCGGGGCATTTTCTACAGCCATCAGGGCAGCGCCGCCCCATTCACCACCGACAGCAAAACCCTGTATTGCCCGAAGTGTTACGAGTAGGATCGGGGCCCACCAACCGATGGCCGCAAAATTGGGTAATAAACCGATACCGACAGTCGAAATGCCCATCAGGATGACGGTGAGCACCAACATTTTTTTCCGACCCAGTTTGTCACCAAAATGTCCAAACACAATGCCGCCTAAGGGGCGGAACAGGAAGCCGACGCCAAAGGTCGCCAAGGCTGCCAAGGTTCCCATATTGTTGCCAATACTGGGGAAAAACTGATCTTTGAAAATGAGTGCGGCAACAATGCCATAAAGTAAAAAATCGTACCAATCGACTACGGCACCAATGAAGCTACTTAATGCGGCTTTACGCGCACGTTGTTCTTGATTTTGTGAAATATTTTGAGGATTTGGAGCAGATTTTGCAGAAGGCATACAGCGGGGTATTCCATGATTGACAACAGAGTTGCCCTGTAATATTCGGATTTGATCGTCACGCCAATCACAGGACAGCATGCTGAAAGTAAAGGTGATTTTCAGCATCTCAGCGCATACACGGATAATGTAGTGCGCTGATAGAGTACTCTAATTTTAGGCTTTGTGAATAGCAAATTGCTTTAATTTTGTTCTTCTGCCTAAATCTTAAGCAAATACGATCTTCTTGAAGTTTTTAGAGCAGCGAAAGTTGTGTTTCTTGGTTTTGCGCACTTAATTGATAGACACCTACGCCAATCAGACGAAATTGATCGTCCTCAGAAATATGCATTTCATGCAGTAATTGCTGCAATACCTGCGCAAGGTCTTCACGATGATTCAGTGACGTTTTAAAACTTTTACTGTGCTGTAGCACTTGGAAATTCTTCAGTTTTAATTTGGCCGATACACCGCGCGCGCTTAACTGCTTTTTTTCTAAACTAGACCAAACTTGGTCAATCAGTTTGGGCCAATAGGGCTGACATTGGTTCAGGGTGAGATCATCATCAAAAGTGGTTTCTTTGGAAATCTGCTGACGCTCGCGGCTAGATTGGACCGGTCGTTCATCAATCCCTTGTGCATACAGATAGAGTTGTCGGCCATATTTACCGAAATGATGAATCAGAACGGCTTCTTCAATTTGTTGTAAATCCCCCAATGTATTGAGTTGCATAGCTTTTAATTTTTCTTGAGTCACTTTTCCCACACCGGGTATTTTTTTCAGTGCCAAGTCATGGATGAAATGCAGAACTTGTGAAGGTTTGATAATACAAATGCCATTGGGTTTGTTCCAATCAGAAGCGACTTTAGCCAAAAATTTATTGGGCGCGACACCTGCGGAGGCAGTTAAACCAGTGCTTTGTAAAATCTCTGCCTGAATTCGCATAGCGACTTCGGTGGCGCTCGGAATGTGTTGTAAATTTACTGTGACGTCCAAATAAGCTTCGTCTAAGGATAGTGGCTCAATCAGCGACGTATAGCGTTGAAAAATGGTATGAATTTGCGCCGAAACGGCACGATATTTTTCAAAATTCGGTTCGATCACCACGACCTGTGGGCAGAGTTTACGGGCCTGTGCCATCGACATTGCAGAACGTAAACCAAACTCACGTGCAGGATAGGACGCGGCACAGATGACTGCACGAGGGTGATGTGAAGACACAACAACAGGAAGCTGCTTGAGTTCTGGACGTTCCCGCAGCTCTACAGATGCAAAAAATGCATCCATGTCGATATGTATGATTTTCCTCATGCCTAGTTAGATCAGTGCCTAAAAATTGAATGTCAGTATCGCACAGTCAATCCATCGCTTTCCTCAATTTTTTAACTCGAACGACACAGGTTGACTGAGTAAAACCACCTTGGTGTTTTGAGTTGCTGCCGACTGTATTAATAGATTTAGGCTTTGAGGGGTGTCATCGGCAAAGCGGGGCAAAAATTCGAGCTCTGGATTCAGTGGTTTGAAAAAATTATCCCAATGAATTGGAATCACGGTACTGGGTTGAAGAATCGCTAAGGTTTCTTTGAAATATTGCTGTTGAAACGCTGCCGTTTGCTTGGAAAGTTGGGCAATGCCTAAAAATAAAGTATCGACTTTTAGTTTTTGCAACTGTTTGGGCACAGCACCAGTACTGGCTTTGACTAAACTGTAATGCGGCCCATGTTGGATGAGATAATCATACGATCCACCTTCTTTAAACGCACTAAAATGTGCAGGGAGTTGCAGTGGCTGCGAAATTTCTTCTCCCAAATCATCATTAACGGCCGTTGGCGGAGTATGTTGCGAGGGGATGGCAGTAATGGTGAATTTACCGATTTGCATCGGTTGCCAAGCTTGAACTTCGTGTAATTGTGATTCAGCGATTGGCATCGCCCGTGCAATATTTAAGGTACTTTTAGAGCCGACAATCATGGCTTTAGGGAGCTGGTGGGCCAACATTGGAATATCGAGCGCATGATCATAATGTGAATGAGTCACGAAAATAGCACGTGTACGTTTTAAGTCGTATTGGTCGATATAGCTTTTTAATAAAGGCTGATCACTTTGAATCTGAGTGAATATGGTCCGACTGAGTGAAGGTCGACTAAAGAAGCCGTCGATGAGGAGTTGCTCTTGGCCATCGTCAAAAAGTAAGGTCGAAACACCAAAGAACTTCACGTGATAGGGCGCCGCTGAGCGAGTATCTGTAGTGCTTTGTGTGGGAAGTTGATAATGCCACGTTTTAAACGCTGCCAAGGTCCCTGAAGGTTGGATCAAATATGCCAATATCCCGATGGCGAGGATCATAAAGACTGAAAATATAATAAGAAAAATTTTTAAAATACGCATCCTGCGACTCAGTTTTCATGGATTATTTTGTTCGATGTTGTCCTGAGTCGGTGAATAAATCAACGGGGTTTGATCGGGGAAACGCCATTTTTGTCTAAAAAATCAGTCCAAGCCTTATCATCACCTGAAAATACATTTAAATCGACGCTGGTCGAGATGCCTTGAATTTGTCCTTGATTGGTATGTTGCCAAATCAGCCATTTCGGATTGTTTTTTAGATCGGGTGGGCCTTTATACTCACGGACCCACAGCGGCGTCTGTTTAAACTCGCCAGCTAAGACAATATTATAAAAAGACTTCGAGGTATAAAAAATCGGTTGTTTGCCATAATGGTGGTGCAAGCGATCATGCATATAAGTGATTTCTTTGAGTAACTGCTCTTTGCTGTAGGTGTTAATGCAGTTGGTGTCATATTCCAAATCAATCACTGGGGGAAGGGCATCGGCTTTTTTCGGCACGGAAGCAATAAAATTTTCTGCCTGAATCCTGCCATCACGGCACAGACGGTAAAAATGATAGGCCCCAACTAAAAAGCCGTTTTCCCGCGCTTGCAGCCAGTTATCTTGAAATTTCCGATCTTTAAAATCACCACCTTCTGTGGCTTTGAGATAAACGAATTGGTATTTTTTAGGTGAAATTTTTGACCATTGAATATCTTTTTGATGATGGGAAACATCAAAACCTTTGACTGGATATTCTTCTGCAGATGCAGGGCGATGCGGCATAACGGCTAAATAACCCAGTCCTGCCACCACCAAGACGCCGCTGATAGCGCTGAGTGCAATAATCGGGCTGTATTTTTTGAGTGAACTTTTTGTGGTACGTGATTTGGCTTTTTTAGGCATGAAAATGTATCCAAGTATCTCTTTTATCATAACCCTTTAATGGCTGATCTGTCATAGATTTGCCCGATGACACGGATTTAGACATCCACATGTTTAGGAATCTGCCAAAAAATCGCTGCGGTAATCAGGTTAATACAGCCGAGTAAAATCAAGGTGCTATGGAATGCTGTTTCGATTTGTGCAGCACCATAATAGGCCGTAAACACGTTGACTAAAGTCCCAGCCAAAGCCACACCGATACTCATCGACACCATCATAATCATCGACAAGAAACTGTTGCCACTGCTGGCATCTTGTTGGGGTAAATCTTTGAGGGTTAAGGTATTCATCGAAACGAATTGCAGCGAATTTAAAATACCAAAAATAAAAAAGTGTAAGGCACGTAACCACGTGGGGGTCTCAGCCGTAGAGAGCGCAAAACTGCAAATACAAGCGCCGACCAAGAAGGTATTTACCAATAACACTTTGCGATAGCCAAAGCGTTGAATAATTTGACGAATAATCGGTTTAGATGCCAATGAGCCGAGTACAGTCGGTATCATCAATAACCCTGTGATAAATGGCTCAAAGCCAAAAGCCACTTGTAGCATTAAGGGAATCAAAAATGGCATGGCATTGCCGCCAAGGCGGGCAAAGAAGTTGCCGATAATGCCGATGGCATAGATCCGATTTTGAAATAATTTACTGCGAAACAGCGCATTGGCGTGGGTATGTGCATGAAAGGCATAGATCAAACTGGCGATGATGCCTGCAGCGACCAAAAGCAGGCTCCACCATAGCGGCAGATGCGGGCTGGCAAAGTTTTCAATGCCTAACGATAAACCCACCATGGCGACGACCAATAAGAAAAAACCCATAAAGTCGAAGCGTTGTACGCTCGGTTCGGTCACATTGGGCATGGCTTTAAAGGTAATAAGAACCCCTAACAGCCCCATTGGAATGTTTATTAAAAAGATCCAATGCCATGTTGCGACTTCCACCATCCAACCGCCAAGGGTAGGGCCAATTAAGGGGCCCATCAAACCGGCAAGGCTCATCAGACTCATAGCCGATAAAAACTGTGTCCGAGGAATCACTTTGAGCATTGCTAAACGCCCAACAGGTAGCAGTAATGCGCCACCTATGCCTTGAATTACCCGATAAACCAGCAGCTCATTCAGGCTATTGGCCATGCCGCAGCCTAGCGATGCTAACGTAAAAATAATAATGGCTGTGAAATACGTATTTCGTACACCAAAACGATCGGCCAACCAACCACTTAAGGGAATACACGCTGCGACAGACAAGACATAGGCCACGACCACACTATGCATTTGAAGCGGGTCTTCGCCCAAACTTCTTGCCATCGCTGGGATTGCGGTATTGACGATGGTCGTATCCAGGCCTTGCATAAAAAAGCCAAGAGAGACCAATAGCACTAGAAGTCTAAATTCGGGTTGTAAAGCCTGATGCGTTGGCGTGCTATTCATAAGTCAATAAAGCTGAGATTTTTAAACAGTTTAAATGAATATTGCCATTTGGATGTAGTAAAAGCTTTGCATAATTGAGCCAAAAAATTGCAAGAAAAATGCAATGAAAGTTTCATCTCTATGCAACCTAATGTTTATAAATTGGTCATATTTTAATAAAAGACGAATGAAAACATGAAACTACAAGTTTCGGCACTGATGTGGTTAAACAAGGCGATTTAGGGCCCGAAGGTCTGATTTTTATTGCGGCCAAAGATTCGCCCAATGCTCAACCTTTGTTGGTGGTTGGAAATGAAGTGAGCGGTAGCACGGCGGTTTATCAGATTAAATTGAAATAATTAAAGTTTAAAGCATTTGTTTTATTTGAGGTTTTTATTTTAGTGTCGAGAAAAGCACGGCACGAAATTGTATGAACGCCAGATAAACTGTCATAATGCGCTCAAGTCCTTCATTTATTGGAGGGCTTTTTCTTTATGGCAAAGGTGTTTTGTTTTTATGACAATCGAAATTCTGATGGTCATAGGCTTCTGTCTCGCGGCCTATTCTATTGTCGGTAATGATGTGCCACAGACATTGGGAACCTTTATTTCATCCAATGCGCATCGCCCTTGGTGGCTGTTGTGGATCTATGTCAGCAGTATTCTAGCCATTGTATTGGTTTATGGTTGGTACAGTTCTGGCGTGGGGGATGCATCTTATGGTCGTTTAGAAACGATTCCATTTCCCGCAGAAGGGGTCACGTGGCTCTATATTGTGCCACCGATCTTACTGATCATTTTGACTCGCTACGGAATCCCGGTCAGCACCACATTCTTAGTGTTAACGATTTTCTCTCCGAGTAGTCTTGGCTCGATGTTAACCAAGTCCATGATGGGTTACGCGGTTGCTTTTGTTGTCGCGATTATTATTTACCGTTTTGTGATTAAAGGCATTTCGGTTTATTTCAGTAAAACACGTGATGAAACACCCTCGAATATTTGGATTGGACTACAGTGGGTTTCGACTGCATTTTTATGGAGTCAGTGGCTGATTCAGGATTTGGCCAATATTTTTGTCTACGTCCCTCGTCAGGTGCCGCTGGAGTTCCTGATTTTTGCAATTGTGGTGTTTATCGTACTACTTGGGATCATTTTGTACCAACGTGGTGGGGCGATTCAGGGCATTATCGACACCAAAACGGGTGTGGCTGATATTCGTTCTGCAACCATTATCGACTTTATGTATGCCTTGATTTTATTGGTGTTCAAAGAGTGGAGTAATATTCCAATGAGTACCACTTGGGTGTTCTTGGGCTTACTCGCAGGACGTGAATTTGCCATGTCCATGCATTTACATGAAGTGAATAAATATCGAACTTCACGAAATGTCAGCAAAGATGCGATGAAATTGATGCTTGGTTTATTGATGAGTATTTTCTTAGCGACAACCTTGCCATGGTTCTATCGTGTGGTGTCGGGATAAGTCGGCACGATCTCGATTTGAAGTAGGACATCGAGCAATAAAAAAGGGGAATGCATTATTCCCCTTTTTGACATCTAAAATACAGTTAGACCACGAAATTTTTCGGGCAATCTAAATTTTTCAGTGCACTAAAGATCTGCTTCGAAGAATTACATACGATCAGTTTGGCACGATGCTGCGGCGGCAAGAAACCTTCAGCGACCGCATGGTCTAATTGTGCAATCAGTGCATCATAGAAGCCATTGACGTTATAAAGCATCATCGGCTTTTGGTGTTGATTCAACTGTCCCCAAGTGGCGATTTCTAAAATTTCTTCGAATGTACCGAGACCACCGGGCAGGGCAACAAAGGCACTTGCACGTTCTGCCATCATGGCTTTACGCTCATGCATACTGCGCACGACGTGTAGTTCAGTCAAATGATTATGTGCAATTTCATAATCCAACATAAACTCAGGAATCACGCCAACGGCTTCGCCGCCATGTTCGACCACAGCGTCAGCGACTTGACCCATCAGGCCAATACTGGCGCCACCATAGACCAGACCAAAACCATGTTCAGCCAAGCCTTGCGCCAACGCGATGGCTTTTTCTTGATAAATTGGATTGTTTCCAGAGCGGGAGCCGCAATACAGTGCGATTAAAGGTTGTGTTGTAGCAGGAGAAGGATTACCACGTTTTTCTGTCATTTTTAATCCGCTATTCATTACGTTTTAATTTTACCTTAGCATGTTATTTTTTATGACACTACATTGGCAGCTAAATATGACAATTTAATGTCATCACTGGGTTTAAATTCTTCCATACTGAGATTGTACTTTGGTAAAAAAGGGTGAATTTTTACCTTAACTTGCTATACTTAAAACTTCATTTCAAGCTAAAGAACCGTCATGGGTAGTGGTTGTTGTCACTCAGCACACATCAAAATATTAGAAAGAACGCCATTAAAAGCGTTTGCGCATGTCCAATGCATTTCATCTTCAAATCAGCATGATCTACGTGTGAATAACATTCAGGAGATACAATCATGATCTTTGAATGGATGTCCGATCCTTCTGCATGGGTGGGTTTATTAACACTGGTGGTGCTTGAGATTGTTTTAGGTATCGATAACTTGGTTTTTATTGCGATTCTTGCGGAAAAATTACCGCCAGAACAGCGTAATACTGCACGGATTGTCGGCTTATTGCTTGCACTGTGTATGCGATTGGTCTTACTGGCCTCAATTGCATGGGTGGTGACCCTAACCAATCCACTGTTCCATATTTTCGACCATCCATTTTCCGGTCGAGACCTAATCTTACTGTTTGGTGGGGTGTTCTTGCTATTTAAAGGCACCATGGAACTGCGTGAACGTCTTGAAAACAAGCCGATGCTAAAGGAAGAAAATCCTGTGCATGCGACGTTTTGGATGGTGATTGTGCAGATTGTGGTGCTCGATGCCGTGTTCTCACTCGATAGTGTGATTACCGCTGTCGGGATGGTGAAACACCTGTCGGTCATGATGATTGCGGTCATTATTGCTGTCGGCATCATGCTGTGGGCATCTAAGCCGCTGATGAACTTCGTGAACCGTCATCCAACGGTGGTGATTCTGTGCCTGTGCTTCTTGATGATGATTGGTTTCTCGCTCTTAGTCGAAGGCTTTGGTTTCCACATTCCAAAAGGCTACTTATACGCAGCCATTGGTTTCTCCGTCCTGATTGAGTTCTTGAACCAAACCATGCGTCATAATCAGGAAAAAATGGTGACAACCACAGACTTACGTTATCGCACTGCCTCAGCGGTGATGCGTATGCTCGGTGGGAAAAATGTTGCAGACAATCAAAATGAAAATGAAGATGTGCTTGCAACACGTGCCTTTGCGGATGAAGTCTTTGATGAAGACAACGGTGTTTACCACAGTGTCATGGTGCAAGGTGTACTGGGTTTATCTGAACGTCCAGTGAAGTCGGTGATGACACCTCGTCCTGAACTGGAATGGATTGACTTAGATGAAGCGCCTGAGGCGATTCGTGCTCAATTACTCAGTACCACGCATTCACGTTTGATTGTGGCACACGGTGAGTTAGACAATATCGCGGGTGCGGTACTGACTCATAAAGTCATGAATGACTATATTGAAACAGGCGTACTCGATTTTGAAAAGCATCTCCGTGAGCCTGTGGTGGTACATGAAAATGCACAAGTCTTGATGGTGATGGAGCAACTGCGTCAAGCGCCGTTACAAATGGCCTTAGTGTTGAACGAATACGGTTCAATTGAAGGGATTGCTACACCGATTGATGTCTTAGAAGCGATTGCTGGTGAGTTCCCCGATGAAGATGAACCTGAGACGGCAGCAGAAAGTCTCGATGATGGTTCATTGTTACTCGATGGCTCAACCGACATTCGTCATGTGTCTTTATTGTTGGGTCGTGATTTGGTGGATGATGCTGAACAGTATTCAACTCTGTCCGGATATATCTTATTCCATTTGGGTCGTTTACCAGCCAATGGTGAAAAATTCAAAGCGGATGAACACATTTTTGAAGTGGTTACGATGGATGGTCATAAGATCGAAAAAGTGCATGTCATTCCCATGCCAACTGAAGATTAAGTTGCGTATCGGGGGGTAATCTATATAGATCACTGATGTTACGCACGTAAAAGTAATTACGCATTTTTAAAATGATTTTTAAGTCTATTCGACGGAGTCTTACATCTAGGGTTTAAATAAAGGGATTAGCCTTCGGCTGGGGGTACTTTTGTTTCGGCAAAAGTACCCAAAACCATTGTCATCCGCAAAACTCGTTCACTACCGTCAAATTATTCAAAGCATTGCAAAAACATTTTTGATTAGAAGTGGTCCTGTCTCAAACACTTGCGGATGACCTTACCGTGTATCATTCTTTTATTTGAATCGATACGGATCTACTGATGAAAATTGTGTGGAAAGATCCGTTAAAATAGCCTGCATTGTCAGGCTATTTTTTTATGGAAACAAACATGTCACAAGTCCAATGTCCATGTGGCAAAGGTGAGTATGCCAACTGTTGTCAGCCCTTACATGCGGGGCGTGAAAATGCACAGAGCGCAGAGCAGTTGATGCGTTCACGTTATAGTGCTTTTGCACAGCATGAGATTGATTATATTGTACAAACAACTGCGCTTGGACAGCAGCAAGCCTTAGATGTCAGTGCCATTGCAGCGTGGAGTCAGGTCAATCAATGGTTAAAACTTGAGGTGGTACAGGCTCAAGAAAAGCTCGATAAAAATCATGCTCAAGTTGAATTTAAAGCCCATTATCACGATGGGCAGCAAGCGCAGGTACATCATGAAATTTCACACTTTGTGAAGTTCGAGCAGCGCTGGTATTTCCTTGATCCGACCACAGAGATGCAAATCACCATGAAGCAGCCCTGTATTTGTGGTTCTGGACGAAAATTTAAACAATGTTGTGCGCAATTTTTATAACATTTGAGCAGATTTAGCTTAGAATAGCGCGCATCTCAACCCTCAGTGGAAGAAGGGCGATGTTACTTACCGTTATTTATATTATCGCAATCACGGCAGAAGCAATGACAGGTGCATTGTCTGCGGGTCGGCGGAGTATGGACTGGTTTGGGGTAACATTGATTGCCTGTGTCACGGCACTGGGGGGCGGTTCGGTTCGTGATGTGCTACTTGGGCACTATCCACTGACATGGGTTAAGCATCCCGAATACCTCATGCTGACCTGCTTTGCTGCATTTGTCACCATCCTGATTGCAAAGTGGATGCGTCATCTTCGTAATATCTTCTTAGTTCTCGATGCCCTTGGTCTCATTGGCTTTACCATTATTGGCTGTCAAATCGCTTTAGAAATGGGACATGGTTTTGTGGTTTCTGCGGTAGCAGGGGTACTAACGGGCGTCTCTGGCGGTATTTTACGAGACATCCTTTGTAACGATGTCCCGCTGGTGTTCCGTCGTGAACTTTATGCCAGTATTTCTTTTGTTTCCGTGATTTGTTATTGGCTCTGCATTGAGATTGGCTTATCGCTAGAATTGACCGTCATTGCGACGCTCATTTTCGGTTTCACCTTACGTCTGATCGCCATTTACTTTGGCTTAGAAATGCCTAAATTTATTTATAAAGATGATGATGATCAGTCGGTATCTTCAAAAGATTTGTCATAGCCGCGTTGCTATAACATCACATTAAAATGCTGAAAAGACGGATCAATGGTCGGTCTTTTGCATGGATCTATACTAAAAAACGCAAAATCATACATCCTGTTGGGAAAGCAGTGTTCATCCTTCCACCAGTTCAGAGATCTTGTTATGGACTTAGTCTCACGTATACAACGCTTACCCATCGGTAAGTTTCACTACACTTTACTTTGGGTTATTGGCCTTGGCTGGATGTTTGATGCCATGGATACGGGGCTCATTTCTTTTATCTTAGCGAAAATGGCTGAAGATTGGGCCATGACGCCAAATGATAAAAGTTGGGTGGTCTCGATTGGTTTTGTTGGGATGGCGATTGGCGCGGTGTTTTCTGGAGGACTGGCAGATCGCTTTGGCCGAAAAACAGTCTTTGCATGGACATTGGTGATTTATAGCTTAGCCACCGCTGCATGTGCGTTTGCACCTAATCTAACTTGGTTGTTGGTGTTTCGTTTTATTGTCGGCTTAGGTTTAGGGGGGCAACTCCCAGTCGCGGTGACTTTGGTCAGTGAATATATTCCGGCGCATGTGCGTGGTCGTTTTATTGTCTTACTAGAAAGTTTTTGGGGACTGGGCTGGTTGGTTGCAGCGTTGGTCTCACGCTTTATTATTCCTGATTTTGGTTGGCATGCGGCTTTCCTGATTGGCGGAATCCCTGCGTTATATGCAATCGTGATTTGGAAAATGGTGCCCGAATCGGTGCCTTATTTAATCAACCGTGGACGTTTTGATGAAGCACATGCATTGGTGAAAAAGATTGAAGCCAAATGTGGTGTAGAAGTTGTTGAAATCTTTGAAGTCAAACCAGTTGCAGAAAAGCACAACATCAGTTTTTCACAGCTTTGGTCAGGCATTTTTGCACGTCGTACTTTAATGCTGTGGCTCATTTGGTTCGGTATCGTCTTTTCTTATTATGGTATTTTTACATGGTTACCAAGCTTATTGGTCAAAGAAGGCTACACCATTGTTCAATCCTTTGAATATGTTTTGGTCATGATTTTGGCACAATTGCCAGGTTATATTGCAGCGGCATGGTTGGTCGAAAAATTAGGTCGTAAAGCTACGTTGGCGGGCTTCATTGGGATGTGTGCCATTTCGGCATATTTCTTCGGTCAGTCTGGTAGTGTGACAGAGATTGTGATTTGGGGTTGTTTAATGTCCTTCTTTAATCTCGGTGCTTGGGGCGTACTTTATACCTATACACCAGAACAATATCCGGCCAATATTCGTGCCTTTGGTTCGGGCTGGGCCGGTGCCATTGGTCGGATCGGGGGCATTGCCGCGCCTTTTGCTGTGACACATATGATGGATATGGATCATGGTTTTAGCTATGTCTTTATGATGTTTACAGCAGTCTTAATTGCAGTTGCGGTGGTGATTTTGGTTCTAGGTGAGGAAACCAAAGGCAAAACTTTAGAATCCATTGGTCTATAAAGACTGTTGAATTTTTAGTTGATCATGGTGAATAAAATGGATATTTTTACGCCATAAGACACAATTTGTCGCAGAGTGTTAGATCATCCCCTTGTATAGGGGACACCTGCGACATAGCATAAGAACCCAATAAAGAACGAACAATTTAGGATTACAGGTTGTTATGACAAGCCTTGCGCATCATGCGACAGAAAACCGTTCCGTAGCAGAATTTACCGAACAAGCATATCTCAACTACGCCATGTACGTGATTATGGATCGTGCATTGCCACATATCAGTGATGGTCTAAAACCCGTTCAGCGTCGTATCGTCTATGCGATGAGCGAACTCGGGCTAAAGCCAACGGGTAAGCCAAAAAAATCTGCACGTACGGTTGGTGATGTACTGGGTAAATACCATCCTCACGGTGACTTAGCTTGTTATGAAGCCATGGTGCTTATGGCGCAGCCGTTTAGTTATCGCTATCCATTTATTGAAGGTCAGGGAAACTGGGGCTCACCAGATGATCCGAAATCCTTCGCAGCGATGCGATATACCGAAGCAAAACTGTCTGCTTATAGTGATTTATTATTGTCTGAGTTAGGACAAGGAACCTGTGATTGGCAGGATAACTTTGATGGTTCGATGAAAGAGCCAGTGAATTTACCGGCACGTGTTCCAAATATTTTACTCAACGGCACAACGGGTATTGCTGTGGGTATGGCAACCGATATTCCACCGCATAACTTACGTGAAGTGGTGAAGGGCACCATCGCCTTAATTCGCAATCCAAACTTAACCGATGAGAAAGTCGCAGAATATATTCCTGCACCTGATTTGCCTACACGTGCGGAAATTATTACCTCTCCAGAAGAATTACTCAAAATACAAACCACAGGTCGCGGTAGTTATCGAACTCGTGCAGTGTACAGCATTGAGAAAAATGAAATCGTGATTACGGAGCTGCCGTATCAGGTTTCAGGCTCAAAAGTGATCACGCAGATTGCAGATCAAATGCAGGCGAAGAAGTTGCCATTGGTCACGGACTTACGTGATGAGTCAGATCATAAAAACCCAACACGTTTAGTGATCGTCCTGCGCTCGAATCGTATTGATGCTGAATCGGTGATGAGTCATTTATTTGCAACCACTGACTTAGAGTCGAGCTATCGTGTCAATATGAACATGATTGGCGCTGACGGTCGTCCGCAAGTGAAATCGATCCGCCGTATTTTGTTGGAATGGATCGAAATCCGTAAAAATACCGTGACACGTCGTTTGACTTATCATCTGAATAAAATTGAAAAACGGTTACATATACTTGCAGGCTTGATCATTGCTTATCTGAATATTGATGAAGTGATTCGTATTATTCGCGAAGAAGATCAGCCTAAACCGGTGTTGATGACGCATTTTAATATCGATGAAATTCAAGCCGAAGCGATTTTAGAACTCAAGTTACGTCATTTGGCAAAACTTGAAGAAATGGAAATGCGCCGTGAACAAGAAGAATTGGAAGCCAAAGCTGCCATTATTCGTGAACAATTGGCGAATCCTGAATCATTAAAAGCCTTGATCATTAATGAACTTAAAGAAGATGCGAAGAAATTTGGTGATGACCGCCGTTCTCCAATTGTGAAACGTGCAGAAGCCCATGCGATTAATGAACAAGATATGCTTCCTGCAGATCCTGTGACTGTGGTGTTGTCTGAAGCGGGTTGGATTCGCTCGGCGAAAGGTCATGAAGTCGATGCTGAGAACTTAAATTTCCGTGCTGGTGACCAATATCTCAGCCATGCGCAAGGTAAATCAAATCAACGTGTTTATGTATTAGATGATGCCGGTCGTAGCTATGCTTTGGGCATCAATACCTTGCCATCTGCGCGTGGTTTAGGTGAGCCTCTGAGTTCTAAGCTTGCACCTGCAAGTGGTGTTGGCTTTAAACAAGTGTTTATTGCTGAAGATGAAACAGAAGTCTTGGCAATGAGCAGTAAAGGCTATGGCTTTAAAACCCAAGCGAAAAATCTCGATACCAATGCCAAAGCGGGTAAAGCTTTCCTTAGCTTGTCTGAAGGGGCGGCGGTTATGAATTTAACGGCAATTGAGAATGCAACACATCTTGCACTCCTCAGTTCTGCGGGGCGTTTGCTGTTGGTTGAGCTTGATGAATTACCAGTGCTGAATAAGGGTAAAGGTAATAAATTGATACAACTTGAGGCAAAAGATCAAATTGTATCCATGACAACTTTGAATTTAGATGAAATAATTCAAGTGCTTGCAGGTAATCAACAATTAAAGCTTAAAGGCGACGATCTGCAAAAATATGTGGGCAAACGCGCATCGAAAGGCGTGTTGTTACCACGTGGATATCAAAAAGCAAATAAACTGTTCATTCAAAGATAATACTAGCATCCATGGAACGAAATACGTTATATATGCTGTTATTCGTGAAATGGATGCAATATTAAGCACAAACAAGTTAAATAATGACCGCTTAATATTGAAAAAAAACAGTTGGATTATTAAGGATTACGACAGGAGAATTGGGCGTTATGGAAAAGATTTGGTTCGCTGAATACCAAAAGACAGGGATTCCAGAAACTGTAGAATTACCCGCAGAAAATACCTCATTGGTCGATATTTTTGAGCGTAATTTCCAGAAGTTTGGCTCAAGAGATGCCTTTATCTTTATGGATAAAGTCTTAACTTTTAAAGAACTTGATGACGCTAGCCGTAAATTTGCAACTTATTTGCAAAGTTTAGGTTTAGCTAAAGGTTCACGCGTTGCAGTCATGATGCCGAACGTTCTTCAATATCCTGTTGTCGCATTGGGTGTATTCCGTGCTGGCCTGGTATTGGTCAACGTGAATCCACTGTATACCTCTCGTGAACTTGAACATCAATTGAATGACTCTGGTACAGAAGCTCTTGTTATTATTGAAAACTTTGCATCTGTTTACCAAGCTATTATTGGTAAAACCCCAGTAAAACACGTGATCGTGGCATCTGTGGGTGACATGCTTGGTACGCTGAAAGGCACATTGGTTAACTTTGTATTACGTTCAGTACGTAAACAAATTCCAGCTTGGAACATTCCAGGTCATATTCGCTTTAATGCAGCAATGTCTAAAGTGAGTGCAAACAATTACAAACGTCCAAACTTAACTTTAAGTGATACTGCTGTACTTCAGTATACCGGTGGTACAACTGGCGTATCTAAAGGCGCAGAATTGACCCATCGTAACCTTGTGTCAAATATGTTGCAGTGTGATGGTATTTTCCAAAGTAAATTTGGTCAGAAAGATGGTCAGCCAGATGATCGTATCTTCTGTGCATTACCGCTGTATCACATCTTTGCATTTATGGTGTGTGCACTTTACGGTATGTACAAAGGTCAGGCAAACGTATTGATTCCTAACCCGCGTGACCTACCTGCGGTAATGAAAGAATTACGTAAATACCAACCTTCATTCTTCCCAGCAGTGAACACATTGTTCAATGCTTTGGTGAACAATGAAGAGTTCAAGCAACTTGACCACAGTAAGCTAAAAATGGCGATGGGTGGTGGTATGGCAGTGCTTCCTTCGACTGCAGAAGCGTGGAAGAAAGTTACCGGTACCAATATCATCGAAGGTTATGGTTTATCAGAAACTTCACCTGTTGCAACCGCAAACCCTCCAGCATCAATGGAATTCAGCGGTACGATTGGTATTCCATTGCCACTGACTGAAGTTGCTATTTTAGATGATGATGGCAATGAAGTTGCTCAAGGTGAGCAAGGTGAAATTTCGATTCGTGGTCCTCAAGTCATGAAAGGCTATTGGAACCGTCCAGATGAAACTGCCAAAGTAATGACGGCGGACGGTTTCTTCCGTACAGGTGACATTGGTGTCATGGATCCACGCGGTTATGTGAAGATTGTAGACCGTAAAAAAGACATGATTTTGGTGTCTGGCTTCAACGTTTATCCTTCTGAAATTGAAGAAGTTGTTGCAAAACATCCAAAAGTGCTAGAAGTTGCTGCGATTGGTGTTCCTGATGAAAAATCAGGTGAAGTACCTAAATTATTCGTTGTGAAAAAAGATCCATCTTTAACGACTGAAGAAGTTTTGGCATTCGCAAAAGAAAACTTAACTGGCTATAAACGCCCACGTTATGTTGAATTTATGGATGAATTACCAAAATCAAACGTTGGTAAAATTCTACGTAAAGATTTGCGTAAAACCGCATAATACGATGCATAAAAAAAGCGCCTTCGGGCGCTTTTTTTATCGCTTTAAATTTAGCTCATTAAAGCTTGCCTTTATTCATCGACCAGCGATCAAAGTAGCGACGTCCTACTCCAAAAACACCTAAGAAAATAAACATCGCACCGAACTGACGACTAAAGCCGGATTGGTTATAGCTGCCATAGGTTAAAATATTGTCGACTAAACAATACAGTGCAATGACAATGACCCAATGCCAAAGGGGAAGTTGCTTGATGGAAACTGCATAGAATGCAATCCACATGATGACAAAGCTGAAAACAGTCGACCAGACATTTAAGTTGGCGCAAATCACAGCAAGTAAAAATGCAGTCACTGGAATGACGATTTTTAAGACACGATCGACGCGAAGCTGATGGCGTTTTTGCTCTTCAAGAACTTCAAATAATTGATCTTGATCAGAAGTGCTCATAGAGGATCCTTTCATCTGCCGATTATAAAAACACTATATTTAACAAAAATTATTCACGAAATGCCATGGTATTATAGCAGCCATAAAATCTTCCTGAGAAAAAACACATGCACAGCATCAGTGGGATCATCTATCTCATTTTGGCCGCTTGTTTATTGCCATATGTATTTACATTTATTGCGAAGCGAGCTGCAGGTTTTAAGTCGAGTGATAATCAAAATCCACGTGAAGTTTTAGCGCGCTCTACAGGATTGGCGAGCCGCGCACATGCAGTGCAGCAAAATAGTTTTGAAAGTTTACCTTTATTTATTGCGGCTATTCTAATGGCTGAATACATGGTGATTCATCAACAATACATCATGACCTTTGGGATTGCCTATCTCGTTTTACGCGTTATTTATGGGCTATGTTATTTAGCCAATTGGGCAACTTTACGTTCAATTATTTGGACCTTGTCGATGTTATGCCCAATTTGTCTGATGTTATTGGTCATTAAATTAAGCTAAATGTTCTGCTTGATGATTAAATTATCAGCATGATCGCTAAAATCACAAAAAAAGCGATAAAACCGTTATAATTGTGCCGGATTAAAAGATTTAACTTTGTTTAAAGAGTGATGCTATGAGCTACAGCAATATCCCAGCGGGTAAAGATGCACCAAACGACATCTATGTCATTATTGAAATTCCTGCAAATGCAGCACCAAT
Organism: Acinetobacter sp. YH12063; assembly: GCF_013419715.1. Classification (NCBI taxonomy): domain Bacteria; kingdom Pseudomonadati; phylum Pseudomonadota; class Gammaproteobacteria; order Moraxellales; family Moraxellaceae; genus Acinetobacter; species Acinetobacter sp. YH12063. Next base: position 25,392 of record NZ_VOZO01000006.1, read on the forward strand.
CAAATACGAAATCGATAAAGATTCTGATGCGTTATTTGTAGACCGTTTCATGGGTACTGCAATGTTCTACCCAGCGAACTATGGTTATGTTCCAAATACATTATCTTTGGATGGTGACCCACTAGACGTACTTGTGGTAACTCCACATCCAGTAGAGCCAGGTTCTGTAATTCGTTGCCGTCCTGTTGGTAAATTGAACATGGAAGATGACGGTGGTGTTGACGCAAAACTTGTTGCTGTTCCACACGACAAATTGACTCCGCTTTATAAAGATGTTCAAGAATATACAGATCTTCCTGCATTATTGATCAATCAAATTGAACATTTCTTCCAACACTACAAAGACTTAGAACCTGGTAAATGGGTTAAGTTAAGTGGTTGGGAAGGTGCTGATGTTGCGAAACAAGAAGTACTTAGCTCAATTGAAGCTTACAAAGCTGCGAACAAATAATATTTATTGTTTTAAGCTGAGCATCGTTTTTATATGAAATCGATGCTCATAAAAAAAACCTGCACAGTGTGCAGGTTTTTTTTCGCTATCTTAGAGTAGCTGCGAAATTAAAATAATTTCACAGGGATGTCTAAGAATAAACGCCATTCGTTTGTATCACCGATATAGTTACCAGCTTGGTAGTTATCACTTGCGCGGTAGTAAGAATGACGTACACGTAAGCTTGCTTCCTTAGCAAAACCAGATTGAACAGTATATTTCACTTGGTTAAAGAATTCGCGCTCTTGACCTTCTTTTGCTGAATTGTTGACTTTAATATCCCAGCCATAAACGAATGCAGAAGTCCAGTTCAAGCCTGGCACACCATAATCAGTAAAGTTTAAGTTATATTGAACTTGTGCCGATTTTTCATGGTTCCCCACAAAGTCAGATAAGTATGAGTTAGCTACATAGATTGACTGTGCGCCATCAGCATTTTCGCCATAGTCATAACCAGTGTTGCCTGTATTTTGTTGGTAAGCCAGCATGACTGAGTGAGCGCCTTGGTTTAATGTACCTGCAAGAGACCAGATGCTATTGCTGCGGCCGTCAACATTTTTATTACCAATTGTTGAAGAATAAGTTCCAGCTTGCTCGTCCCATTCAGTATGGTAGCCATTGAAGTCTACATTTAAAGAGCGTTTTTCAGCTAAAGGCAATGTGTAGTTTGCATTGATGTAGTGACGTTCAAGCGCATCTTCACTGTCTAAGCCATAGTAAGATGCATTAAGCTGATCGTTAAATTTGTACTTTGCACCCCAAACGATTGCATTATCTAGATGACGGCCATCAGTATTGATTTGATCTGAATATTGATTCTCTGTGAATTTACCAGCAATAACTTCTAGATTTTCAATTTCACGGCTTTTCGCAAGAACACCAGTGAAATATTCTGGAACCATACGTGCTGTATTAGACGCAAGTACAGGAAGATCTAGAACTTGGGTACCGTATTCAACAGTTGTATTTGATACTCGTGCTTTAACGCTAGCTCCGCCACGCGCCCAATGGTTATAGGCGTCTACATCACCATTTGCATCTTTAGCTCCGCCGTTATGAAGCGGAATCATGCCATTGCCAGCATTATCATTGCTGCCTAATTTGAATGAAGCATCGCCAGTAACATTGGCACCAAAACCGATAATACCTTTTGTAAAACCAGATTCAAGTTTTACAATCGCAGACTGAGCAGCTGAGCTGGTATCTGTTACTCGTTTTACTGCACCAGTATCATTGTCAATGTAATTGGTTTTGTCACGGTTGATGTAACCTGTACGGAATAATACAGAGCCTTCGGCATCTTCCACAAAGCCTTTAGATTCGCTTTGTTCGCTAGCAAAAGCAGTAGAAATAAGAGCAGCGTTTACTAATACTGCAAGTGTTAGTTGTTGAGCTTTAAGCATTGGGAGAGAGCCTCATGCAAATTTGGTTAATATGTAGTGCGATTGTATATTTTTTCTTAAAAAAATCACTATTTTTAATGCGCTTATTACACTAAAGTTAGAAAATGGCCAGATCATTGGTCAATCTGTAATAAGCAAATTTTTCGTATGTTATTGTTGTTTAACAAATAGTTTATTTAAATTGAATATATATTAAGCTAAAGAGAAGTTTATTCATTGCTTATCATAAAAAAATATAAAAAATGGTAAAAACTTTCATTTAACTTGCTGATTTATCATCACTCTTCGCGACAAATTGTGCTGAATCTAAATTCGTATTTTGATCAAAAAGTATATCAATGGTTGAGGTGCATGGCATCTATGTTCAGGCAAAGTAAGCACTGTTGGCGTGTTTTTTGTAAATAGAGAATGACTTTTAGCGAAGTCGTAAGAAATTTTTCCTTAAAAAAACAGTTCAATAAAAGATGATAATAATCGTGATAAATACATATAAATGAATGCATTAAATCATTGTTAAAGACTGGAACACGATAAAAGATATTTTATGAATCAAAAGCTTAGTTTTTACTGTTTTATATAATCTTAGCTTTGTTTTTAAATGATTTAATTTATCAAAATAAGAAAAAAGGGGCTATACAGTGCGGTAAAATCGATTAAAATTGGCGCTAAATTTTACTTAACCCAATCCACGATCGATCCGATGTGGGGACTAAACATGATTCAATTTTATAAAAAAGCAATTTTAAGTATTTTAGTGACCCTAGGTACAGTCCCTGCATTTGCAGAACAAACTGAACAAGCCACAACTGCACAAGGGAATTGGTCTGGAAGTTTAGGCGTGGTAAACAAATATGTGTACCGTGCGAGTGAAGAAAATGATCAAGCGGCATTACAAGCCGGACTTGAATATGCACACAACAGTGGGCTGTTCGCGGGCTATTGGGGGTCTACACTCAACTATGACCCTACGGACGAAAGTCAGTCACATGGTTTTGAACATGATTTCTATGTTGGATATGGACGTGAACTGAATGAAGATTGGAGCTATAAGTCACAAGTGATGGCTTATGTCTATCAAGGTGGCGGTTCAGTTTATAACGACGACCGATCTGAAAAGCGTCGCACGACAGGCGTCGAATTTATTCAGGACATAAGTTATAAAGATTTAACTGCAAGCATGGCTGTATTGTTGTCTGATGTTAATTATGGCAACGCAGGCGATGTATATCTGAACGCTACTTATAGCTATGCATTACCGTATGATGTTTCATTAAATTCATCGCTCGGCGTTTCTGTTTTTAATGACAGTCACGATGACAGCCTATTAACAACCACAGAAGATGTAGTATTCACTGAAGCACGTTTGGGCTTAAGTAAACCGATTGCAGATACTGGATTTGAAATTGCTGCTGACTATGTATGGGGCGGTAAAGATCGAGAAGGCGAGCAATTAGACGATAACGTTGTGGTTGGATTGACCTATTCTTTCTAACATTAACGAGTTGATCGTATTCAGTCATATTCTTGAAAGTGCATAATGGTGATTGTGCACTTTTTTTATGCATTTTTGAGATCGGTGTTGAAAAAATATACTCAAAAAAGCGCATTTTTAAAGTCCTGTTACATCTATCAACCCGAAGATTTAAATAATCTAAATAGATGAAAATCTGCATTCTAAAATAAATTAAAGAGAAAAAAGGTCAAACAGGATAATTAAAAAATAATAAATAAAAACAGTAATATATTGGTTTTTGATAAACCAAAATGGTGGCTTTTATAAAAAAAATATGCGCTTATTTTTAAACATGGCACAGCGCTTGCTAATACCTCATTGAGTTCAACGAAATAACCAAAAAATACGTCGTCGCACGATGTGGGGGAACAAACCATGAAATTTGCACTTAAAGCTTTATCAATCGCTGTACTAGGAGCAGCATCGACGTTTACTTTTGCTGAAGCACCTGCTTCTGAGCATTCTGTATCTGGAAATATCGGCGTACTGTCTAGCTATAATTTACGTGGTATTACCAATGTGCCTGAAAATAAAGATGCGACAATCCAAGGTGGTTTGGATTATAGCCATGCATCAGGCTTCTATGCAGGTTGGTGGGGTTCAACATTAAACTATGGTGATGACCTACCGAATGGTTTTGAAAATGATTTTTATGCGGGCTATAACGGTTCAATTAATGATGATCTTGGTTACACAGCAGGTCTAACTTACTACTATTACTATGATATTGATACAAGTGATGCAAACGGTTTAGAAACAATGCTTGGGCTAAGCTATAAAGATTTTGGCTTAACAGCGCAAACTTTGCTTGAAGATGTTTCATGGGGTAATGCAGGTGATACTTATATCAAAGCATCATATAGCTATGCACTTCCTAAAGACTTCAGTCTAGATACCGCGCTTGGTTTATATGCATATCAAGATTCAGGTGATTTTGAAGATAATTTAGGAACAACAGAAAGCTTTGGTTTCCGTCACTTTGATATTGGTCTAAGCAAGCCTTTAGCAGATACAGGTGTTACCGCAAGCATGAATTACACAGTTGGTGGTTATGACCGTGCGGATGAAAAACAAAAGAATAAAGTCGTATTTGGTTTGAAATACGAATTCTAATTTTAAAGAGCATTAAAAATGGCGACCTTAGGTCGCCATTTTTTTAAGCATTGAGTTGGCTTCGATAGGACAGTGCTTCAGAAACGTGTTGAGCTTGAATGTGTTCACTTTGAGCCAAGTCGGCAATGGTTCTGGCAACACGTAACACCCGATGATAGGCACGCGCAGATAAATTCATTCTCTGCTGGGCTAACTGTAAAATATTCTGCGCAGTAGCATCCAAAACCGCTTGTTGCTCCAATTGCGTCGGCGTGAGCGCCATATTGGATTTTTGCTGACGTTCTATTTGTAACGCATAAGCTTGTATAACACGATGCCTAACCGCACTTGAACTTTCAACCTCTTGCGAACTTTGTAATTCATGCGCTGCCAGTGGCGGGACATCTATATGTAAGTCAATTCGATCTAATAATGGACCTGAAATACGGTTTTGATAGCGTTTAATACTTTCAGCACTACATTGACAGCGGCTGTCTTGGTTAAAAGCATAGCCACATGGACAAGGATTCATCGCCGCAATTAGTTGAAAATTTGCAGGGAAGGTGATTTGACGAGAAGCCCGTGAAATCACAATTTCCTTGGATTCGAGTGGTTGCCGTAACACCTCCAACACCTTTCGATCAAATTCAGGCAGCTCATCTAAAAATAAAACTCCTAAATGTGCCAAGGTGATTTCGCCCGGTTTAGGATTTGATCCGCCTCCGACGAGGGCGATCGCAGACGCAGTATGGTGCGGCGCACGAAATGGACGCTGCCCAAAATGATGATTTGCACCTGCAATGGAATAAATACTCGCGACTTGCAAATTTTCTTGCATATCTAAGGGCGGAAGAATGCTGGCCAAACGCGAGGCGAGTAGAGTTTTACCTGTGCCTGGAGGGCCACGAAATAGCAGGGAATGACCGCCAGCCGCCGCAATTTCTAAAGCACGACGTGGTCTCAGTTGACCTTTCACATCAGATAAATCAAAAGGGTAACTGTGTTGATTGGCTGACGATGTCGAGGGGTGGCTGCTGATTAAGGCTGAACGACTCAAATGTTCACATACATCCTTAAGATGCTGCGCAGGAAAGACTTGGAACTCCGGCAGTTGCGCCGCTTCATCGGCATTGAGTGCCGGTAGAATCAGATGATGCCCGATATGTTGACAGGCAATGGCTATACTTAAGATGCCACTGACAGGTCGTAAATAACCATCAAGTGCCAATTCTCCAATAAATTCAAAACCATCTGCTGCATTTTCAGGAAGTTGTCCCGACGCGATCAGAATCCCTAAAGCAATGGCGAGATCTAAACGTGAACCATCTTTGGGTAAATCTGCGGGTGCTAGATTAATGGTCAGACGTTTGGTCGGAAACTGAAAGCCGCTATTAATAATCGCAGAGCGGACACGGTCTTTACTTTCACGGACGGCGGCCTCAGGTAGGCCCACAATGGTCAATGACGGTAGGCCTTGGCTGACATGAACTTCAACTTCAATTTGGGGTGCATTTAAGCCGAGCAAACCCCGAGTATAGATTTTGGCAAAAGACATATTATTGTTCCGTTATGGTGCATTATTTTTAATCGTTATGCGTCTTTTGTTGCACTAAAAAGGTGCTTATTTTTTGTTCTGAATTTTTTGTTCGAGTTCTTCGACGTGTTTTAGTAATTCATTTAAACGTAAATTGGCATTATTCAGTGCAGTACGTTGGCGTTCGATTTCTTCTTTCGACACGAGATCCATTTTGCTTACAGCTTCATTGAGTAAGCTACGCAGGTTATGTTCGACGTCTTTTTTCGGCTGATCGATTTGTTCTAATATCGCTTGTAATAAGGTTTCAATCATTGTTTTGACCATCCTCAGTGAATTGGTGGCAGCAGTTTAACATCGCCACATTCATGACCATAGTGCTTTTATTTAAATATGCGTTTAATCGATCAGTAAAATCGTAATTCTTCTAGTAAAAACGTCTATTTTTATAAGCATACGCAAGATTATCCGTATAAAATAGGTTATAAAGAAATCTCATGCTGGGCTGACTATTTTCCCCCGACTGTAGTCATATTGGCATGAAAATTGAACATAAAACCTTACAGGTGAAATAAGCCGAAGGAAAACAAAACATGAAGCTCGTAACTGCAATTGTAAAACCTTTTAAATTAGATGACGTGCGTGAAGCACTCTCTGAAAATGGTGTTCAAGGGATCACTGTCACTGAAGTTAAAGGCTTCGGTCGCCAGAAAGGTCACACTGAACTTTATCGTGGTGCTGAATATGTGGTTGATTTCTTACCAAAAGTAAAAATCGAAATCGCAATCAGTGATGAAATGGTCGATACCGTAATTGAATCAATTACTCGTGTTGCAAGCACAGGAAAAATTGGCGACGGTAAAATTTTTGTAAGCAATCTGGAACAAGTCATCCGTATCCGTACTGGTGAAACAGGTGCAGATGCCGTTTAAAAAATTGGCATGAAGTTTGCTGAGTAGCTAATAACTCAGAAAATCAGGTCGGGGGATACGAATGAAAAAAATGCTAATTGCACTCGGCTTGTCCAGTGCACTTTTAGGTGGTTCTGTTGCGTGGGCTGAAGAAAGCGCAACAGCACCTACAGAAGAAGTCACAGTAGTTGATACTGCAAATACAACAACGCTAAATACAACAGAAGCTGCAGTTCCAGTTGAAGCAGCGCCAGCACCTGCAGAACCAGCACCTACAGAAGAAGAACCTAAGCTCGATACAGGTGATACAGCATGGATTTTAGTATCCACTGCACTTGTTCTACTTATGACAATTCCCGGTTTAGCATTGTTTTACGGCGGTATGGTCCGTAAGAAAAATGTACTCAGCACCATGGCACACAGTTTTGTTGCTGCGGGTGTCGTGAGTTTAACGTGGGTGATTGTGGGTTATACCTTAGCATTTGGTGAAGGCAATGCCTTTATCGGTAGCTTAGACAAATTTATGTTGTCGGGTATCACTACAGAAGCGTTGACGGGTACGATTCCAGAGATTCTTTTTGTTATTTTCCAAATGACATTTGCCATTATTACCGTTGCCATTATTAGTGGTTCGATTGCAGAACGTATGAAATTCGGTGCTTTTGTTGCGTTCATCGCAATTTGGAGTGTCGTGGTTTATGCACCAATTACTCACTGGGTATGGGGCGGTGGTTGGTTAGGTAACGACGGTGCGCTTGATTTTGCGGGTGGTACAGTAGTTCACATCAACTCGGGTGTTGCGGGTCTCGTTGCAGCGTACATGCTTGGTAAACGTATGGGGCTTGGCCGTGAATCTATGGCGCCACATAACCTAACTTTAACCGTTATCGGTGCAAGCCTTGTATGGGTAGGTTGGTTTGGTTTCAACGGTGGTTCTGCACTGGGTGCAAATGGTTCGGCTGGTTATGCATTGGTGGTAACACAAGTTGCAGCAGCGGCAGCAGCAGTGGCATGGTTAATTACTGAAAAAGTGGTTCGTGGTAAAGCGTCTGTTTTGGGTGGTGCTTCTGGTGCAGTAGCAGGTCTTGTGGTGATTACACCTGCGGCAGGTTTCGTAACAGTTGGTGGTGCTTTAGCGATGGGTCTGATCGGTGGTGTGGTTTGCTTCTGGGGGATTACTGCGCTGAAACGTGCGTTGAAAGCGGATGACTCTTTGGATGCGTTTGGTCTACATGGTGTCGGTGGTATCGTGGGTGCGATCCTTACAGCATTCTTTGCCAGCGAATTCATCATGGGTGATAAAGCACCGAGCGACTTAATGCATCAATTATGGGTTCAAGTCGAAGGCGTACTAGCGACTATTGCTTACTCAGCAGTGATGACATTCATTATCTTGAAAGTGATTGATCTAGTGATTGGCATCCGTGTTGAAGCTGATGACGAACGTATGGGTCTAGACTTAAGTCAACATGGCGAACGTGTAGAATAATAAGATCACAGTAAATCAATATATTGTGTAAAACAGCCCGAAAGGGCTGTTTTTTTTCCATATCTAGCGTAAAACTCTACAAATTTCAAAATTTTTGCTACACTCTAAATCCATTCGGATTTGTTCAATTTAACCGCTATGCATTGTCCATTTTGCAACGCTGAAGACAGTAAAGTGATTGACTCACGTCTTGCTGCTGAAGGCTGTCAGATACGCCGCCGCCGTGAATGTATTAGTTGCGGTGAACGTTTTACAACTTTTGAAAGCTATGAAGTGGTGATGCCGCGTGTCATCAAGTCTGACTCAAAGAGCGAACCTTTTGATGAAGCCAAGCTCCGCCGCTCGCTCATGCATGCCTTGCAAAAGCGTCCAGTAACGCAAGAGCAAATTGAAACGGTACTCAGTGATATTCAATTGCAAATTCGCCGTTTGGGTGAACGTGATGTGAAATCACGCACCATTGGTGAAATTGTCATGCAGTCATTGTTCGCTTTAGATCATGTGGCTTATGTACGTTTTGCTTCTGTGTATCAAGACTTCCAAGATGTAGAAGCTTTTCGCCGTCAAATTGAACAAATGCAGCAGCGTGAGCACTAATGCACATCTGCTTCCATTTTTATCATGAGTGATTACATGTCTGAGTTAGATCAAGTGACTTTGCAGCAGCATCAACAGTGGATGCGGCGTGCAATTGCATTGGCACAGCAGGGGCAATACAGCACTCGTCCCAATCCCAATGTGGGCTGTGTGATTGTCAAAGATGGTCAATTGGTTGGTGAAGGCTTTCATCCCAAAGCGGGTCAGCCGCATGCAGAAGTCTTTGCAATGCGTGATGCAGGTGAGGCCGCTCGTGGCGCAACTGCTTATGTGACTTTGGAGCCTTGCGCACACTATGGACGTACGCCACCTTGTGCCAAAGGCTTGGTAGAAGCAGGCGTTGCTCAAGTCGTTGTGGCATGTCCCGATCCGAATCCATTGGTTGCGGGTAAAGGTGTACAAATCCTACGTGATGCTGGCATTGAAGTCATTACAGGTATTTGTGAAGCAGAAGCGCATCAATTGAACTCGGGCTTTTTAAAAGCCATGGCGACAGGCATGCCTTATGTCCGCCTCAAAGTTGCATCGAGCCTAGATGGGCGTACTGCCATGGCCTCGGGTGAGTCTAAGTGGATAACCGGTTCGATGGCGCGACAAGATGTACAGCATTGGCGTGCGATATCAGGTGCCGTAATCACTGGGATTGAAACTGTATTAGCTGATGATTGCTTACTCAACGTACGTCAGCTCGATGACGCTGTTGACATGCGTAACGTGGTTCCGCCGAAACGTATCGTGCTAGATCGTCAAGGCCGCTTGCCATTAAGCGCAAAAATATTGCAGCAACCTGAAACCGTGATGGTCATGGGGCCATATCGTCAGGAACTTGCTGACTTGGGCGTGGTACAATTTGAAATTCAGCCTTTGGCCGATCTGTTAGCAGCATGCGTTCAACAGTTCCAAATTTATGATGTCCTTGTGGAAGCCGGTGCGACACTTTCGACCGCTTTCTTACAAGAACATTTGATCGATGAAATGATCAGTTATGTTGCACCGACCTTGTTGGGTCAGTCAGCACGTGCGATGTTTAATGCGGACTTTGACCGCATGGCAGAGCAGCTTCGATTTAAGCTGAAAGATGTCACTCAATTGGGTGATGACATTCGCTTAAGGTTAATCCCTTCTCAAGAGACGCTATGAATTCAGAGTCTACGGTTTATCACAAACGTCGTCATGCGGCTCGTACCACAGACGAATATCTTTTCCATCAGTTGGTTCCTTATTTGGGAAACAAACGCCGTCTATTACATCTGATTTTAGAAGCACTTGAGCAAACGGGAACCTTAAAACGCGAAGATGGTCGTGCGCCGATATTTGCTGACTTTTTTGCAGGTTCGGGTGTGGTGTCACGGTTGGCACGTCAAAACGGCTATCGTGTTATTGCCAATGACTGGGAACCCTACAGCCATGCCTTGAACAGCGCGATTCTCTCTTGCGTTGAAGCACCTGCGTTTAAAGAGTTGGGTGGCTATCAGAAAGCGATTGATTATCTGAACCGTTTGCCAGAAGTTAAAGGTTGGGTGACCCATAACTTGTGTCCACGTAATGATGAAATCTACGATCCTGCACGTGACCGTTTATTCTTTAAACGTCGTAACGGCATGCGCATCGATGCGATTCGTCAGCAAATTGCAACTTGGCAAGCTCAAGGCGCAATTGATGATGTGGAAATGAGTGCTTTATTAGCGCCGTTATTGTATTCAGCAAGTTTTGTCAGCAATACCAGCGGTGTATTCAAAAGTTTCCATCATGGTTGGGGCGGTAAAACCCAAGCAGCCTTGGATCGTATCGGCTCATTGTTATGGCTGACTCCAAGTCGTTTTTGTGAAATTGGTGATCCGAAAAAACCCGCCGCTGAAATGTGGTGTGTCGACGCACAGCATTTGGCCAATCAAATGAGTGGCTTTGAAGTGGATGTGGCTTATCTCGATCCACCATATAACCAGCACGCTTACAGCAGTAACTACCATGTGTTGAATGCCTTAACGTTATGGGATCAGGTGGATTTACCAACACCAGACACCAAAGGCTTTAAGAGCGGAATCGATCGTGCATGGCGTAAAGAACGTCCAAGTCCATATAATTCTTCGAAGCATGCGAAAGAAGCTTATGAAAAATTATTAGAAACCATCAATGCACGTTACATCCTGACGAGCTATTCAACCGATGGTAATATCAGCGCCACAGATTTGTTACAAGCCAATTTAAAACGTGGCCGAGTAAGCTTATTGACGCAAGATGTACCACGTTACCGCGTGAGTAAGCAGCGTCAGTCTGAACGTGCACGCGTACTAGAGTTTATTGTCATCACGGATACGCATGCCAAATCAGGTCCACCGATCCGTCAGTTGTTGAGTCAATTGCACCATTTTGCAGAATTGGGTGGTGTCGATACCTCTGGTGTGAGTACGCAACTTGATTTGTGGTAAAAATCATCGCCCCATATTTTTCAGGGATTGAACATGTTTACAGGCATTATTGAAAGTCTAGGTAAAGTTGAAAGCATTCAAAACGTGGGTGGCGATGTCCGCTTACGTATCCAGACAGATTTAGACATGTCGGATGTGCATTTGGGGGATTCTATTGCCACCAATGGCATTTGCTTAACCGTGATTGACTTTGGCAGTAATTGGTATGCAGCCGATGTTTCACGTGAAAGTTTAAATCGGACCACCTTGGAGCACTGGAAAGCAGGGCAGGCGGTGAATGTGGAAAAAGCCATGTTGCCGACTACGCGTTTTGGTGGACATATTGTCAGTGGTCATGTCGATGCCGTGGGTGAAATCACTCAAGTTCGTTCAGATGCGCGTTCTATTTATTTTGAAGTGACCGCACCGAAAGAAATTGCACGCTATTTAGCGGAAAAAGGCTCTGTGACCGTGGATGGTATTAGCCTGACAATTAACCATTTACGTGGCAATGTGCTGAGCTTAAATTTAATTCCGCACACGGCTGAACGAACCAATATCGGTACGTGGAAGGCTGGGGCTAAAGTGAACTTAGAAGTGGATGTTTTAGCACGTTATATTGAGCGTTTATTGCTTGGTGATAAAGCCGCTGAGACCACAGCGCAATCTAAAATTAGCTTAGATTTTCTCGCTGAAAATGGCTTCTTGAAATAAGTTGATACCGAAGAAAACCAAACAGTCTGATTGAAAAATTAGACTGTTTTTTTATTTTTGGTGATAATGCGTCGCGGAATGACATATATGATGAATAATCAGACAGGTGATAATGATTGATTTCTTACTGAATCTGGAACAGTGGTTACCCATGTTATTGGAAAATTATGGTGTGTGGATTTATGCCATTTTATTTTTGGTGATATTTTCAGAAACGGGTTCAGTATTTATGTTCTTCCTGCCAGGAGACAGCCTGTTGCTTGCCATCGGCGCATTATGCTCAACAACGGAAGTGGTGCATTTACACACCATGGGGCTGATGTTATTTGTCGCATCGGTCTTGGGCTACTGCGTCAATTACTATACGGGCAGCGTGTTAGGTATTAAGTACTTTAATAAGCACACACGTTACTTTAAGCCCGAATATATGGTCAAAACCAATAAATATTTTATGAAGCATGGCGGTAAAACGATTTTAGTCGCACGCTTTGTACCTTTTGTACGTTCTTTTGCGCCTTTTGCCGCTGGGTCTGCGCGCATGAGCCTCGGTACATTTATGTTCTATAACGTGCTGGGTGGTTTCATCTGGATTGGATTATTACTTGGTATTGGTTATTTCCTAGGACATACCGTTTCTGCAGTTGCAGATTTGGTCTAAGCCAAACTTAGACATAAAAAAAGCCCACTGTTGTGGGCTTTTTTTATGGAGTAGATGGCCACTTAGTGTTTTGTAACGGTCACTACATCAAGGGTTTGAAAAATCGAGCTGTGGGGCAGTTGCTGAATGCTAAAACCACCTTTTTCTGATTCCCGGCTGAGATACACCGAAATACTGTGAAAGTCTGAATGACTCAGCCAAAGATCTTTGGCACGAATGTCCCATTGTTCTCCAGCAGATAGAGAGGATATTTTCTGGGTAATCTGGTGAATGATGTCCATATTGAATTCCCATCTGGATGCATGATTATATTTTTAGGATGTCTGAAGCATTGTGTTTTGAGGGACAATGCTTCAGTCATATGAACATCATGTTGCAAATACATGTCAGTTTAATGACAGTGACCAGATTTCGATGCACGGCTTAAGATGCTTGGGACGATGTAGATTCTGTCGAAAAATTGGAGTTTTCTAAGATATAGTCAATTTCTTCTTGTGCTGCAGCTTTCAATTTTGCACGGAAATCACTGACGGCTATTTCGATTTGCGTTTCTGCCTCAAGTTCCAAACGCACGCGTACACTTTCAAGTTCTGACAACATTTGTCCTTCGCTAACCGATAAGCTTTGGCTTAATCCTGCTAAACCCGTTTCAGGGTTTTTATGATAGCGAGCGGCATAGTGTTGTACTTCACGATCAAGATTATGCTGCATCATGGTGAGCGCTTGCGTTTGTGCAGCAAAGCGTAACTCTTCGTCACGTTTCAGTTGTTCTGCATAGGCTTGTTCAGCTTCACGTTTTTCTTCTAAGGCTTTTTCTAAAGCCAATTGTTTACGAATGCGAGCATCTTCAATCAGCTGTGCTTTCAAATCTGCATAGGCAGACTCAATTTTGTCAAAAGACACTTGCTGCTGCTGTTGGTCATTGACCAGCCATTGTTGAATGTCTGTACTGGGATTGAGTACATCGCAAACGCGACCAAGGTCATCAATAAAGGTCTGACGAATAGCTTCAGGTACTTTTAACCAGCGCTGTTTAAAGTCTGGACCGACATTCAATGCCATGGTGCACCTCCTTGCAAATAGGGTAAAACCAATATCACGTTAAAGTTTGTGGGTCTGCGGTTGAACGCCCAAACGTCGATATTGTTTATATTTTTCACGCCCGATAATTTTAGCGGGTTCGTTATTTTCAATAATTTCGATAATGTGACTAAAACTTGCGAACTGTTCAAGTGCTTGATCGTTAAAATTAAACACAATCCAGTCGGCTTGCTCAGGCAATTGGGCAGAAATACAGACCGTTGCCTCGGCTTGATCGATACCATGGGGAATGAAACCTGTGTGATCGAAACTCCACAGGCGTTCATCAAGTTGTTGCTGTAAGTCTGGGTCAGCACAATGTAGCCAAATACGTACAGGCTGACGCAGGATCTTACGGCATAAACGACAAGTGCTTTCGACTTGTCGTTCAGGACTTTTTTCAAATAAATAAAAGCTAACTTTAGCCATTCGCTTGAGCACGATTCGCTAAGAATTGCATTAATAATGGCACAGGACGACCTGTTGCGCCTTTATTTGCACCAGAGTTCCATGCAGTCCCAGCAATGTCTAAATGCGCCCAACGGTATTCACGCGTAAAGCGTTGAAGGAAACATGCAGCGGTCACAGAGCCTGCTTTTGGACCACCAATGTTGGCAATATCTGCAAATGGAGAATCAAGTTGTTCTTGATAATCGTCAATTACTGGCATGCGCCATACGCGGTCAAAGCTGTGTTGACCCGCAGCAGTCAATTCAGCCGCAAGTTCATCATCCGGAGTGAACATACCGGTGAGGACTGAACCCAGTGCTACGACACATGCACCAGTGAGGGTTGCAATATCAATCACCAGTGCAGGGTTAAATCGTTTTACATAGGTCAAGGTATCGCACAGCACCAAACGACCTTCGGCATCGGTATTTAAAATTTCAACGGTTTGACCGCTCATGGTTGTCACGATGTCACCCGGGCGAGTGGCATGACCAGACGGCATGTTTTCTGCAGCAGCAATTGCGCCGACAACATGAATCGGTAATTTCGCTTCACACAGCGCACGGATTGTACCCAAAACTGATGCAGAACCGCACATGTCGAATTTCATTTCGTCCATGCCAGCACCCGGTTTAAGTGAGATACCACCAGTATCAAAAGTCACGCCTTTACCAACAAGCACCACAGGTGCTTCTTCACGGTTTGAAAGGTATTCGATGGTAATAATACGGCCTGGACGGTCAGAACCTTTGCTCACAGCAAGGAAAGCACCCATACCGAGATCAGCCATTTGCTGTTCATCGAGTACAGTCACTTTGAGTTGATCTGGGAATTCAGCTGCAAGTGCTTGAGCTTGTTCGGCTAAATATTCAGGAAAACAGATATTGCCCGGACGGTTACCTAAGTCACGAGTAAAACTTTGACCTGATTGCACTGCAGAAATTAATTCAAGCTGTGCAGTGGTTAATGGGCTTTCAGTAGCGATTAAATGGATCTGCTCCAAAACAAATTCATTTTTTTTAGACTTGTATTCATCAAATGCATAAGCCGCTTGGGTCAGGCTAAGTGCAAATAAATAATGTTGTTCTTGTGGTAGAGCAGAGATATCGACACTGATCTGTTTGAATTTTTTTTGTGACGCTTTAATAATGGTTTGTGCAATTTTTGCAAATTTATTGACCTGTAATTCAGCAACTTTGCCGAGGCCTAAAAGAGCGCTATTGCGACAAGCGGCAATGTTCGCCACCAAAGGCAGGCTTTCATTGAGTGCTGCTTTAAATTGAGTTGCTTCAATTAAATTATCTAAATCATTGATTTGATATGAAGTAGCTGCATTTGTAACGTGCTCAGAATCTACTAATATCAACAAATATTGGCTGGACGCATTCGCTTGGAATGACGTATTAATAGAAAGTTTCATGTGCGGTATTTATGCCTTTTTAAATTTATAAACCATTAAACCATTGAAACATTTATATGAATAGAGTTTCAATGAGCAACAAGGGTATAGGTTTTATATTTTCTACATTCGGGTAAACTAACGCTAGTTTTTATTGGCCCTATTTTTGGAAGAATTAATTTGATTATTCGGCGTTATCTGGTCAAGCAAGTGGTGTCGACATCACTGGTTGTGATTGCCTTATTGACCTTGATCATGATGGGTGGTCGTTTGATCAAGTACTTTGGTGTGGCGGCTCAGGGCCGTTTAGATGCAAGTATTTTATTTAGCATCATTGGCTACCGTTTGCCTGAATTTTTAACCTTAATTCTTCCGCTCGGTTTCTTTATTGGTCTGATGTTGGTCTTTGGTCGTCTGTATGTCGATCATGAGATGGCTGTGCTCAATGGTAGCGGTGTCAGTCGTAATCAATTGTCACGTTTATTGGTGCCGATGACCGTGGTCTTTATGGCTGTTCAAGCATTTTTGATGCTGTGGGCGTCGCCTTGGGGCATCCGTCAGTTTGAAGCATTAACGACTTCGCAAGCGGTACGAACAGGCTTTGACTTGGTTCGACCGAAAGAGTTTATTTCCTCTGGGCCCTATACTATTTATGCAGGCGACTTGTCAGAAGACCGTAAAAACTTAAAAGATATTTTCTTCTATCAACGTGCAGAAAAAGAGGGTAAACCCGATGTCATTATTTTGGCGAAAGAAGCCACGCGTGTTGAAGTGCCCGATGACAATGCCAATGTGGTTGACCTAGTTGAAGGTCGTCGTTACGAAATTTATCCGGGGCAACCGCGTTATTCTCAAGCAGAATTCCAAAGTTATCGTTTACGTTTAGAAAATGATAAAGAAGCAAAATTTGAAAGTACTGAAGTAGAAGCTTTACTAACCTCGAAGTTATGGGATAACCGTCATGATCCTGTGGTTGCCAGTGAACTTGGTTGGCGAATCTTTGTGCCGTTCGCTATTTTGGTGGCGTTATTGCTTGCCACCGCTTTGTCTGAGGTCAGTCCTCGTCAAGGGCGTTACTTAAAACTGTTCCCAGCCTTACTTATTTTTGCCAGTTTAATCGTGGCTTTAATGGCGATCAAAACGCGGATCAGTAAAGATGAAATGGGCATCTGGGCTTATCCACTGGTCTTAGTGATTTACGGCATTGCAGCGGCATTGTTCTCGCGTAAACAAAAATTAGCGCCCAAAATTAAGAAACAAATTCAGCGAGTGAGGTCTTAAAATGTTGGCACGTCGTATAGTTGCAAAACATGTGACCAAAACTACTGCTTTAGCCATGCTTGGTGCGACCGCGGTATTGGCTGGCTTACAAGTGCTTTTTACCTATTTAGGTGAATTGGGCTCGCTGAAAGAAGGTTATAACGCATGGAATGCTTTGCAGTATGTGTTATGGAGTTCACCGAATTATTTATATGAAATTTTACCGATTTCAGCCTTGATTGGCGCGGTATTGGGTTTAGGGACTCTAGCTTCAAACAGTGAATTGATTGTCATGCGTTCGGTCGGCATCAGCCTTTGGCGGATTGTGGGCTGGGTGATTCGTTCGGCACTCATTTTGGTGGTTTTATCCTTTGCATTAAGCGAATGGGTCATTCCCTATACCAATGAACAAGCCAAAAGCGTCAAAAGTCACCGCACTGCGGCTGAGTTGGGTGAAGTCAAAGGCTATTGGTCGCGTGAAGGTCAGCGCTTTATTTATATTGACTATGCCAATTCGCAAGGTCAAATTAAAGATGTTCAGGTTATTGATTTTGATGAAAAATATCGTTTGCGAGGCACTTTGGATGCGGAGCAAGGGAATTTTGTCAAAAATGGCTCTTGGTCGCTACAAAATTCAACCCAAGTGGATCTATTAGCGACGGGTGATGCTGTAGCGAAGCAAAATGCTGAACAGCCGCTTTCATTGGCGTTGCAACCTAAATATGTGCATATGGTTACCATTGACCCTGAAGACCTATCACCGAGTCAATTGGTGAGCTTTATGAGCTATATGCATGAATATAGCCAAGTCCCGAAAACTTACCAATTGGCGTTTTGGCAAAAGTTTGGTTCGCCCTTTGCTTTAATTGCCTTAGTGGTGATTGCGTGTTCATTTATTTTTGGACCTTTACGTCAACAGTCGATGGGTTTCCGCTTGGTGATTGCCTTATTTGCTGGACTGGGCTTTTACTACTTACAAGATTTCTTGGGTTATGCAAGTTTGGTGTACGCACCATCGCCTGCATGGTTCGTCTTTATACCGATTATTTTGATGTTTGTAGCGGGTGGCTACTTGCTGCACCGCGCACGTTAAGTGCATGCAAGATTGAGTAAAACAATGTTGATGACCTAGATAAACCATGGTTGTCACATAGAGTCTTCACCGAAAATTCGGTAAGATAGTATGATTAATTTATAAACGAAAGAGTGTTCATTATGACGGATGCAACTGCTGGCAAAATCCCACACGTATTAGTAATTATGGATGGTGTGGGTCATCGCGAAGCGGTCGAGGACAATGCCTTTTTAGCAGCAAAACGACCAAACTTGACTGCAATGCAGGAAAAGCATCCGCATGGATTGATTTCAGGCTCTGGCGAAGACGTTGGTTTACCTGATGGTCAAATGGGTAACTCTGAAGTGGGCCACATGAACCTTGGTGCAGGACGTGTGCTGTATCAAGACTTTACTCGTATTACCAAAGATATTCGTACCGGTGCCTTCTTTGAACATGACATATTAGTCGATGCGGTCGAAAAAGCCAAAGCTGCAAATCGTGCTGTACATATCATGGGCTTGTTGTCTGAAGGTGGTGTGCATTCACATGAAGATCACATTGTGGCGATGGCTGAATTGGCATTAAAACGCGGTGCAAAAGTGTATCTTCATGCATTCCTTGATGGTCGTGATACGCCACCAAAAAGCGCACAACCTTCGCTTGAAAAATTAGATGCGCTGTTTGCTCAGTATCCGGGTCAAGGTCGTATTGCCACCATGATTGGTCGCTACTTTGCAATGGATCGTGACAACCGTTGGGATCGTGTTGAGCAAGCTTATCGTCTTTTAACTGAAGGTGAAGCTGTGCGTACAGCAGCGACTGCTGTTGAAGGTCTAGAGCAGGCTTACGCTGCTGAAGAATCAGATGAATTTGTAAAAGCGACGCGTATTGGTGATTTAGCACCGATTCAAGATGGTGATAGCGTTGTCTTTATGAACTTCCGTGCTGACCGTGCGCGTGAAATTACCAAAGCTTTTGTGGAAAAAGATTTTGCAAGTTTTGAACGTAAAGTGGTTCCCGCTTTATCAAAATTTGTCATGTTGACACGTTACCAAGCAACAATTGATGCACCTGTGGCTTATATGCCAGAAGCATTGCATAACTCGATTGGTGAATACCTGTCTAATTTGGGTAAAACACAACTTCGTATTGCTGAAACTGAAAAATATGCACACGTGACCTTCTTCTTCAGTGGTGGTCGTGAAGATGAATATCCGGGTGAAAAACGTATTTTGATTCCATCACCAAACGTCGCGACTTATGATTTAAAACCAGAAATGAGTGCTTATGAAGTCACTGATGAATTGGTTGCCGCAATTAATTCAGGTGAGTACGACTTACTGGTTGTGAACTATGCCAATGGTGATATGGTTGGTCATACTGGTGTATTTGATGCAGCAGTCAAAGCGGTTGAAGCCGTAGACACGTGCCTAGGTCGTGTGTATGAAGCTGTGATGGCAAATAAAGGTCACATGCTAGTGACAGCCGATCATGGTAACGTAGAGCAAATGCAGGATTATCAAAGTGGTCAGGTGCATACTCAACATACCACTGAACTTGTGCCGTTTATCTATGTTGGTCCGACCAATGCAACAATTGCAGAAGGTGGTGTTTTGGCTGACGTAGCGCCGACACTTTTAACGCTTATGCACATTCCTGTACCAACAGAAATGCAAGGTCGTAACTTGATTACTCTTGAAGCTTAAAATGTAAGGAAGCATGAATGACTAAAGCACACTGGATGTCAGTTGTAAGCCTTACAGCCTTGCTGCTGTGTTCTAGTCATTCGACATGGGGAGCCGACAAAGCAAAGTCGGCTTTCGATGAATTTGATGGCAGCTATGAACAAAGTTATGCCGAAGTACCTGTCGAATCAATCCAACAATTTGTTCAGATCTATGGCATTGTCAAAGAAAATTATGTCGTTGAAAAAAATGACGATGCATTATTCCAACAAGCCATCAAAGGCATGGTCAGTGGTTTAGACCGCTATTCACGATATCTTTCACCTGAAGACTATAAGCAGCTTTTGCAATACACTGAAGGGGATATTGCGAGTGTCGATTTCAATTTGCGCTTTGATGTAGGTTTACAGCAATGGGTCATCACCAATTTAAAGCCTGATGCCGATTCAGCAAAGCTAGGTCTGAAAAATGGCGCGGCGGTGTTTAAAATTGATGATCAAGAACTCAAAAAACTTAATCAAGATCAAGTGCGACACCTGCTCACAGGCAGTATCGGATCGACGCTGAATCTACAGTTGATAACTGCAAGTCAACCGATCAATTTGGTCAGAAACACTAAAGTTGAAACAGATATAGAATCTAAATTATTAAATAATCAGGTTTTAGTATTACACGTTAAAGTTTTTCAACAAGATACTGCCAATGAAATAAAGCGTTTAATTGAAAGCCATGGTTCACGTGTCAAAGCCGTATTGTTTGATTTAAGAAATAACCCCGGTGGGTTATTGTCCGCAGCTGTCGAGTCTGCCGATTTATTTTTGAATCAGGGCATTATTGTGTCGACACGAAGTCGATCTGAGGGTGACCAACAATTTCAGGCTTTACCAAGTTTTGAATTTCAAAATATGAAAGTCGGCATCTTAATCAACAATCGTTCTGCTTCTGCCGCAGAGGTCTTTACCGCAGCATTAAAAGAGCATAAACGTGCATGGGTAGCGGGTGAGAAAAGTTATGGTAAAGGTGTGGTTCAAAAACTATTTCCATTGAGTAATGGTGCGGCTTTACAAATGACTGTGTCGCAATATCTGACACCGAATGGCAAAATGATTGAAGGAATTGGGGTGCAGCCAGACTATAACTATCCGCTGCAACATGATGCACGTGAAGATCACTATGTCGATCATGTTGCAGAGTTATTGCTGAATCAAAAATAAACAGCAATACGCTGGAAAGCTTTTACTCTTCGTCTTCGGTATCTAAGCCGAATTTTTTCAAACGATAGCGCAATGAGCGGAATGACATGCCTAATTTTTTTGCGGCAAGGGTTCGGTTCCAATGGGTAAGGTTTAACGCATTCATGAGCACTTCTTTTTCGATATTTTCTAAAAAGAGCTCTAAACCTTCTTCAGGTAGTTTGCGAGGGACCACACTCTGTTCGTTGCTGTTTGCACTCAGCTGAGCAGATTCATTCGTAGCTGTAGCGGAATTGAACTGAGCACTTGGTTGTCTTAATGGCGCACTTTGCAGATGTTGAAGATCAATTTGCTCATCATCGCAGAGGGTCATAGCACGTTCGATAATATTGCGGAGTTCACGAACATTACCCGGATAATATTGGTTGAGTAGGAAATTTTTCGCTCGTTCAGTCAGAGGCTTAGTGGCAATTTCCCATTCATGGCTAATTTTTTGAATAAAATGTTGCGCCAATAAGAGGATATCGTCGCCACGTTCACGTAAGGCAGGCAACACTAAATCCATCACATGGATACGGAAAAATAAATCTTGGCGGAAGCGACCTTGTTGGACGAGCGCTTCTAAGTCCTGATGACTGGCACTGATCACACGGAAATCGACATCAATTTCACAGTCTGAACCCACAGGACGTATACGTTTTTCCTGTACTGCGCGTAGCAATTTAACTTGCATGGCTAAAGGTAATTCGGCAATTTCGTCCAAAAATAAGCTACCGCCATGTGCAGATTGAATCAGACCTTGTTTGTCTTGGGTGGCACCACTAAAGCTGCCTTTTTTATGGCCAAAAAGTTCACTTTCCATTAACTCTGTGGGAATTGCCCCGCAGTTAATGGCAATAAAGGGTCCTTCATTACGGTTGCTTAAACGGTGAACCAAATTGGCCACGACCTCTTTACCCGTACCAGATTCACCAGTAATAAAAACAGGTGCTTGTGAACGTGCAATTTTCTTTAAGGTTCGACGCAATTGCTGGATTGGGAGCGATTCACCAATTAACATTTTATGCTCTAAAGCATCTTGCGAAGTAATGTCTTCGGCCAAAGGCTTATTCAGGGCTTTTTGTAGCAGTTGTTCAAGATGTTTGGGATTGATCGGTTTGCTGACAAAGTCGAAAGCTCCCGCCTTTAATGCGGCAATGGCAATGTCCATGTTGCCATAGGCTGTTAGCACAGCAACAGGCAGGGCAGGACAGTGTTCATTCATCCAATCTAAGAGCTGTAGACCATTACCATCGGGTAAGTTGAGATCGGTTAGGCAGGCATCGTAGCTATAGGTAGACAAGGCTTTTTTAGCTTCGTCGAGGCGATGTGCAACATGCGTTTTAACCCCCATCCTTGATAAAGACATTTGCATCAGCATACATAAGTCTTCTTCGTCATCAACTAATAATACCAGTGGTTGTGAATCCACAGTTTTCCCCTAAAAACAATTAAATAACAGCTTGTAAGCACTCAATCCTAAAGCAAGCTCCCTGTTTTTGTTCTACATAGGAAAGCTGTGCTTGATTCGCTTCACAGAAGCTATGAGCAAGATATAATCCTAAACCAGTTCCAGTAATTTCGGTACTAAAAAATGGTTGAAATAACTGTGCGCGGTTTTGTAAAGTAACCCCATGACCAAAATCTCGGACATCGATCTGGACTTTTTTCTGATCCGTACGCGCCACCACTTCGATATACGACATGTCCGGATTGTTATGGCGAATCGCATTACGAATTAGGTTGATTAAAATTTGTCTGAACTGTGCCTCATCAAAATCGATCAAAGTTTTGGCTTGTACATTGAGTCGAATGTTCTGTTGAATGTCTGCTAGATCTTCTTGTAGGAACAGCGGTAAAAATTGTTCTAGATTCAGACGAGTCGGATGGGTTTCCTTATTGCGCACCATATTTAGGGTGTCTTGAATAATTCGGTCAATCCGCACCGCTTGACGTGAAATCATATGATTCAACATGTGCTGTTGTTCGGTATCACTTTGCGGATATAAATCATTGGCATGCACAATTGCGGCTAAAGGATTGCGAATTTCGTGGGCAATACTGGCGGAGAGTTGACCTAAAGCGGCTAATTTTAATTGTTGCACTTGCTGATTGAGTTTTTGTGCATCTTGTAAAATCAGCAAGGTCAACATTTGATGCGGCACAACGAGTTTTTGTACGAGTACCTGAATGTGGTATTGGCTTTGTTGCGATTCAAATTGAAATTTTTCCCCGCTTTTTAAATCTTCAAATTTGAGTAATTCAAATAAGTCGGGCTGCGTGGTATACAGTGGATATTGATCATGATGATAAGAATTTGGCATGCCGAGTAAATGGCAAGCAGCAGGATTACTCAGCACCACATGACAGTTTTCATCCAAAACCAAATAGCCCGTATCAATCTGTTCTAAAATATAGCGGTTAATGTTTTGTAGCCGATGGAGCTCTAAGGATTGCGAAAAATTCAGATTTTCTAGTAATTGGAAACGTTTCACGGCAATTTGCGCACTGCCATACACCACACAAAATAAAAAAGCCAAAATCGCACTGTTGGTTAAATTTTTGAGTGAGGTAAATTCAAGAATTGAACCTAAAAACAGTTGATACACCACGCAAATCACAGCGATGAGGGTGATGACCAAAGCTTTTTGGGCATCTAATAACAGGGATGCTGCAAAAATCGTAATCACAAACAGCAAACTCAAATGTAAATTGGGTCCATCGATGGCTAAGGTCAGTAAGCTCAGCGAAATGACATCTACAATGAATAACAGTAGTAACTGGTTTGGGATCCGGACTTTGAAACGTCCAAGTGAAATGAATTGAATGCTGGTAAACAGCAAATAAATCGTCAATACATATAGGTATAAACGTGGGTATTCATAATCTGAACTGAATTGAGTGTAGGTCAGTAAAAAGACCAGTAACAGACAGGCACTGATGATAAAGCGATAAGCACTGTACCAAAGGCCTAAATGATACTGGTTCAATTCACTATGAATTGAACGCTGTGTCATAAGTAACAGGATGTACGTTGTGTTAAGGTTTGATTAACCCGTAGCGAATCGCCAAGTGAGTTAGTTTGACATCACTATCAATATTCAGTTTTTCAAAAATGCGGTAACGGTAGGTATTCACCGTTTTAACGCTAACAAATAATTTATCGGAAATTTCTTGTGCACTAATACAATTGACCACCATCATGGCAACTTGCATTTCACGCTCAGACAGGGCGTCAAAAGGTGATTGTTGTGTATCAGACAAATATGAGCTGGCCAGTTGTTCCGCAATGTCTGCACTGAAATATTTGCCACCTTGCATCACTTTATTAATCGCACGGACCATTTCAGTAACTGGTGCACCTTTGGTGATATAGCCTTTGGCACCTGCTTTTAACAATAAAGACGGGTAGGGTTCTTCAGCAAGTCCACTGACTGCGAGGACTTTTGTATCTGGCGCTGTTTGAAGTAGGCGACGTGTGGTTTCTACACCTCCGATCCCCGGCATATTGACATCTAATAGAACGACATTTGGATGGTGTTGGCGAACAAGTGTAATCGCATCTTCACCCGATTCGGCTTGTCCAATGACTTGGACATCTGCATGGTCTTCGAGCATACGGCAAATACCAGTACGGACTAATTCATGGTCATCTACCACCAAAACTGTGATCACCTACACTCTCCCTCAAATCAAAATCTGTTTTTTTTGTTACATAAAGCAAAATAAGCTTGCAATGAAACGACAAAATTAGCAATCCTATTCTTATATGAAATGAAAAACTTCATACACAATGTGTGAGCAAAAAATGTTCGTAGTTGTGACCAATGTACGGCATATTGCTGGTCTTGCGCAAATGTTTAGTATCCTGAGTTGAGTGAGCAATGGTGAAAAAATTAAATAAATCCTTCATGCACGTTTTGGGCATGTCAATTTTATTCAGTATGAGCAGTTTCAGTTCTGCTGAAATTGTGATGAATAGTGCTGCAAATCAGCAGTCAAATATTAGCTGGTCATCTGAAGATGCAAACCAGTTACTCAACGGTGACGTGTCATATAGCGCTGAAGAGCCATCTCCTCAGGGATCGACGAAAGTGACCACCTCTGTACGTAGCACAGGCGGTGTGGTACAGGCGGCACCATCGAAAACGGTCCGTATTATTGATACCAATCAATACGCAGGACAGCCCTCTGTAAATGCGCGTGCAGCACTGGTTATGGATGGTCAAACTGGTGAAGTGCTGTATAGCAAAAATAGCAATACCGCTTTACCGATTGCATCAATTACCAAACTGATGACAGCAGTGGTGATATCAGATGCCCGATTAAACATGTCTGAAAAGATTACCTTACAACAGTCTGATTTCTCATGTTCAGGCTGTAAAAGCTCAAGTTCAACGCTGCGTGCTGGCGACAGTATGAACCGCGCAGAAGCTTTGCTATTTGCTTTGATGAAATCTGAAAACCCAGCAGCTTCGGCATTAGCACGTACTTATCCAGGTGGTCGTTCTGCATTTATTTCAGCGATGAATGCGAAAGCACGCTCATTAGGGATGAACTCGACTCATTATATGGAATCGACTGGCTTGCACCCAGGCAATGTCGCTTCGGCACGTGACTTGGGGATTTTGGTGAATACCGCTTCGCAGTATGGTTTGATTCGTCAATTTTCAACCACACCAAGTTATGACTTTAATTTGGGCTACCGCGTGTTGAAATCAAACAATACCAATGCTTTAGTGCGTAATGGTGGTTGGAATATTAATATTTCAAAAACTGGATTTATTAATGAAGCAGGGCGCTGTGTAGTGATGCATACCACATTGAATAACCGTCCAGCGGTAGTGGTGTTATTGGGTGCGGATTCTTCAGTTGCACGAACCAATGATGCGACACGTTTAATGAATTGGGCGAGCCAGTTACCAAAACGTATTTAACAAGATTTCAGATTTTTCATTCTTTCAGTATTTAGATTTACTCAACGTTTAAATGCTGAAGTGAATGCAAGATATAAAAAAAGCCCTGCAAGAGCAGGGCTTTTTTTTATTCAGTCAGCATATAAATTACATATTTGACAGAATTGAATCACGAACTTGATCCATAGTTGCATCAATCGACAACATTACGGCATCTTGGCATTGCTTGATGGCAGTGTCAGGATCTTTTAAACCGTTACCTGTTACAGTACATACGATCACAGAACCTTCAGCAATTTTACCTGCTTTGATGTCACGAATCGCGCCACCGATAGAAGCTGCAGAAGCAGGTTCTACGAATACACCTTCGTACATAGATAGTAGACGCTGTGCTTCTAAGATTTCAGCATCTTGCAGTTCGTCAAACCAACCTTCTGAGTCGCGGACTACGGCTTTAGCATGGTTCCAGCTTTGTGGATTACCAATACGGATCGCAGTTGCTACAGTTTCAGGGTTTTCTACAGGTGCGCCGCGTAGGAATGGTGCCGCGCCAGCAGCTTGGTAACCCACCATTGTTGGTAGACCCGCAGGTTTTGGACCTGTGAATTGATCAGTTTCAGGATCATAAACTACTTGTACAAATTCTTCTTTAGGCTGATTCGCCACAGCTTCGGTATAACCCATCCAGTGTGCTGTGATGTTACCCGCATTACCTACAGGTAAGCAGTGGTAATCTGGCGCACGACCTAACTCATCCACGATTTCGTAAGCAATGGTTTTTTGACCTTGCAGACGGTATGGGTTGATTGAGTTTACAATCGTAACTGGTGCTTGATCCGCAACTTCTTTTACAAGACGCATACCGTCATCGAAGTTACCGTGGATTTGCATCGTTACCGCGCCATACATCATCGCTTGTGCCATTTTACCCATGGCAATTTTGCCTTCTGGGATTAACACGAATGCTTTAATACCCGCACGTGCAGCATACGCCGCTGCGGCAGCAGATGTATTACCTGTAGAGGCACAAATAATCGCTTTTGAGCCTGCTTCCACTGCTTTTGTTACGGCCATGGTCATACCACGGTCTTTAAATGAACCAGTCGGGTTTAAGCCCTCGTACTTCACATAAATTTCAACATTTTTGCCAATAATGCGTGGAATGTTCTCAAGCTTAATCAGTGGCGTATTACCTTCGCCCAAAGAAATTGCGCGAGTAGTTGCAGATACGGGTAAACGGTCGCGATAGCGGTCAACTAAACCAGTATAACGATTGGCATTAGACATGATGATGTTCCAATTGTGTGTAGAGCTTGGCGAGAGGAACTGAAATATTCCCCTCGACCCGATTAATTATCAAGCGATTCTAAACGAATTCGTACAATTTCGCCATGAATGACAGGCAATGCTTGAATTTGTTGAAGGGCTTCATCCATTTTAGATTCTTTGACTGGATCAGTCAGAATCACGATAGGAATAAGGTCTTTTAAGCGCGGCTGTTGCATGATCGCATCGATGCTGATTCCTGCACGGCTTAAAATCGTAGTGACATCAGCAAGAACGCCAGTTTGATCTTCGGCATTAATACGGATGTAGTATCCTGTGGTCATTTCTTCACGTGGAAGAATTGGTAAATCGGTCAGTGCTTCAAAAGCAAGCTGTGGAATTGTACCAGCGCCATCTTCGGTATATGAGATGTCACGGACAATATCGACAACGTCAGCAACCACCGCTGATGCTGTCGGGCCTGCACCTGCGCCTGCGCCATAGTAAAGCGTTGGACCAACAGCATTGGCTTGAACCAATACAGCATTTTTAACGCCATTTACATTGGCAATCAGTTGGTCTTCAGGGATCAGCGTTGGATGAACACGAAGCTCAATACCCGTTGCAGCACGACGTGCAATACCTAAATGTTTAATACGGAAACCAAGGTCTTCTGCATATTTGACATCTTGCGCAGTGACTTTGCTGATGCCTTCAGTGAAGACTTTGTTAAACTGGAGTGGGATACCAAAAGCAATAGAAGCCAACAATGTTAACTTGTGCGCTGCATCGATTCCTTCGACGTCGAAAGTTGGATCTGCTTCGGCATAACCGAGTTCTTGCGCTTCTTTGAGAACGTCTGCAAAGGCACGACCTTTTTCACGCATTTCAGTCAGGATAAAGTTACCTGTACCGTTAATAATACCTGCAAGCCAGTCAATTTTATTGGCTGCCAAACCTTCACGGAGGACTTTAATAATTGGGATACCGCCTGCGACAGCTGCTTCATAAGCAATCTGAACGTGATGATCATCGGCCAATTTAAATAATTCATTGCCGTGTTCAGCTAATAAAGCTTTGTTGGCTGTAACCACTTGTTTGCCATGAACGATTGCTTCACGAATCACTTCATACGCAGGGTGAATGCCGCCCATAACTTCAACCACAACGTCTACATCGGGTTGACGGACGATATCTAATAAATCAGCACTTTGCTTCACTGAAGCAGGTAGTTCTAAATCAGGACGAGGGCGACGCGTACCCACATGGGTAATTTCAATTTCACGACCGGTGCGACGTTTAATCTCAGCAGCATTTTCTTTTAGTAGTTTAAGGGCACCACCACCCACAGTACCAAGACCGAGGATTGCCAGACGAACTGGTTTCACGTCACACTCCATTTATTTCATCATTGCTTTAAGTGAGTTTAGATCATAGCTAAAAAAACGTTCGGACTCTAGGGTAGAAATCACTTTATTCCTACCCATAAAAAACATTCATTTAGCCTATAAAAATTAGTTATTTAAGCGCACTTTCAAGTTCGGAAGCCGACATGTAAGCACCGATGTGTTTGCCTTCTGCGTTATAGATCGCTGGCGTACCATTCACACCGATATTCAGACCCATTTCATACATGCTGCGCACTGGGTTTTTACATGATGCTGGCTCGATTTGCTCACCGGCAATGGCTTTATCAAATGCGGCACGACGGTCTTTACTACACCAGATATTTTCCATCATTGGCATGTGTTGTTCACCACGTGGCCAAGCGATGTAACGGACTTCAATGCCACGGGCATTAATATCATCCATTTGTTCATGTAACTTATGGCAATAAGGACAGCTGACATCGGTAAACACATAAACCACGTGTTTGGTTTTACCTTTGGCTTTATAAATCAGTAGGTCTTCAGTTTTTAATTGATCAAATAATTTTTTGTTGGCCTCTGCTTGTAGGGTATCGCCTACATTAAAGAGTTGTTTTTCACCTAAACGAACCACGTCGCCTTGGAAAATGTATTTACCATCTGCTGTAGCATAGACTGCAGGCATGCCTTCAAAGCTGACCCAAAACAAATTAGGAACTTCAGTCGCTTTCACCCCAGTGACTTTGGCATTGATATTGGCTTTTTGCAGATTGGATTGCAAAGTATCAATTAAACGCTGCTGAGCATTACGTTCAGATAAATTCGAAGCTTCACCAGTTGCAGGTGTACTTGCCGTTAATGTCGCATCTTTCTTTTCGTCATTATTTGAATTAGAACAAGCCACTAACGCCATACTGGCAACAAGTGTCGATGCGAGAAAAATTTTTGAACGGGTAAATAACATAAACAACCCTTTTCTTTTAGCTTTATCAAACAGGTGAGTAAGCATAGCAAAAAATATCGGGCACAATAGAACTTCTTGGTCTGATATTTCCTGCCGTTAAGCTCTCGGATGATAGTCTGCATGTAATTTTTGCATACGAATCTGCGCGACATGGGTATAAATTTGCGTGGTAGACAAGTCACTGTGGCCGAGCAGCATCTGCACGACACGTAAGTCGGCACCGTGGTTGAGCAAATGCGTGGCAAAGGCGTGGCGTAAGGTATGTGGTGATAATTCGGCTTGAATGCCTGCAATGAGCGCATAGCGTTTAATCGCGTACCAAAAGTTTTGGCGACTCATCATTCCACCGAGTTGAGTGAGAAATAAAGCATCGGTTGCGCTTTTGTATAAGACGGGGCGTGATTCGGCTAAATATTTCTCGATCCATTCCACCGCCACTTGTCCTAAAGGGACTAAGCGTTCTTTATTGCCTTTACCAGTAATCCGTAAATAGCCTTGTTTAAGATTGATCAGTTCTAATCTTAAATTTAATAACTCAGAGACACGTAAACCACAGGCATACAGCACTTCGAGCATGGCACGATCACGTAGACCCAATGCGGTGCTGAGGTCTGGGGCATTGATCAGGGCTTCGACATCTGCTTCGGATAAGTCCTTTGGTAGGGCACGACCCAATTTGGGTGTTTTGTGGATTGCAACAGGATTGTCGCTGCGTATTTTTTGTTCGCGTAAGAACTTGAAAAATGAACGCAGTGCAGAAAGTGAGCGGGCGATCGAGCGTGGACTTTTTCCTTGTTTCGTCAGGCTAAGCAAGACATCTGAAATGTCGTCACTGCTCCAATCAGTCATGACATGCGTATGACACTCACTGCATTGAATTAAATCAGATAAATATGCATTTCGAGTGTGTGGACTGACGGTTTGAGCTATTAAATGATCACGATATCCGTGTAAAAAACTGAGTGTTTCTGGAATTTGGACTGGGGTTGGAATACGTGGTTTTTTATTTAACATGTGCCGCTCATTTTCGAAATTAAACCAAGAAATCACAATGGTTTAATGCAATGTAATTTAAAAAAATAGTCGTGTCGATGCTAGATTGTTAAATGAGAATTGAAATCGAATCCGATTTGTTAATTATTCTCATTTGTTTGTATAATGTTCAAAATTTTTTAGGGTTAGTTGCGTGCGATTATCTGATTTGAAAGTGAAACAAAGCGCAGTCATTCATAAGGTACATCGTAACCAGAATGGCAACAATGCTCCGGCTGATTTAGTCGCTAGCCGTTTAGAGACTTTGGGTTTTGTTCCCGGAACAAAAGTACAGGTGATTACCAAAGGTATTTTTGGTGGTGACCCGATTTTAATTCAAGTTGGGTTTACTCGTTTCGCACTGCGAAAAGTAGAAGCTGAAAAAGTGGAAATAGCAATGGAAGGGGCATCAGCATGAGTGATGCGTTACGTATTGCCCTCGTTGGTAATCCAAACTGTGGTAAAACTTCATTATTCAATCATTTAACGGGCACACGTCAGAAAGTTGCAAACTATGCTGGGGTAACGGTTGAGCGTAAAGTTGGTCAATTTACGTTGCCATCGGGTAAATCTGTTCGAGTTTTGGATTTGCCGGGGACATATAGCTTAGAAGCGACGAGTCCTGATGAAGCGATTACGCGTGATGTCGTGCAAGGTAAAATTGCAGAAGAAGGGCATCAAGATGTCTTTTTATGTGTAGTTGATGCGACAAACTTAAAATTGCACCTCGGTTTGGTCATGGAAATGATCGATTTGGGTCGTCCAATTTTACTTGTCCTCAACATGATGGATGAAGCACGTCGTCGTGGCATGCAAATCAATACCCAAAAGCTGTCTCAGCGTTTGGGTGTGCCTGTCGTAGAAACCGTTGCTGTACGTAATGCGGGTATTGAAAACTTAATGGGTGCTTTGGATGCTGAAGGTTTCAGAAAACCAGATGCGTCATTAAGTGATACCAATCTTTCTGGGACTAACCACGAAAAAATTGAACAAATTTTAAAAGACGTGGTGGTGTTTGTTGATCATGAAGATAAACGCTCAGACTTTCTCGATAAAATTTTTCTACATCCAGTCTTTGGTTTAATTACCTTAGCGGTGATGATGTTTATTATCTTCCAAGCGGTGTTTGCGTGGGCTGCGCCGTTTATGGATGGTATTGAATGGGTGCAGGATTGGGTTGGTGAAGCCGCAGGTGGCATGATTTCCAATCCATTACTACAGAGCTTGGTTGTTAAAGGGATTATTGAAGGTGCGGGTGGCGTAATTGTCTTCCTCCCACAAATTATTATCTTATTCTTCTTTATTTTGGTTTTAGAAGAATCAGGTTATTTACCACGTGCAGCATTCTTACTAGATAAGCTGATGTTTAAAGCAGGTTTGAGTGGACGTGCTTTTATTCCTTTGCTGTCGAGCTTTGCCTGTGCTGTACCGGGCATTATGGCAACTCGGAGTATTCAAGACCCCCGAGATCGTCTGGTAACGATTTTAGTTGCGCCATTGATGACCTGTTCGGCACGTTTACCGGTTTATGCCTTGCTGATCTCAGCATTTATTCCACAGCAAATGGTCTGGGGCGTCTTTAACTTACAAGGCTTGGTGTTATTTGCATTATATGCAGCAGGGATTGTGAGTGCCTTAATTGTGGCAACAGTGCTGAAATTCTTCCAAAAAGATAAATCACAGCATGCCTTATTGATGGAACTTCCAAGCTACCGTTTCCCAGATATTAAGAGTGTTTGGATTGGTTTACTGGACCGTGCCAAGATCTTCTTGAAGCGTGTTGGTGGCATCATCTTCGCTTTATCAATTTTATTATGGTTCTTGTGTACTTTCCCGCAACCGCCAGAAGGCGCAACTTTGCCGGATATTGATTATTCATTGGCAGGTATGCTTGGGCATGTATTACAACCGATCTTTGCACCATTAGGTTTTAATTGGCAGATCTGTATTGCCTTAATTCCAGCGATGGCGGCACGTGAAGTCGTTGTGGCGGCATTGGGTACGGTGTATGCCTTGTCTGCAACAGATGAAGATGCCATGTCTCAAGGTCTGGCAAATTTAATTAGTAGCGATGGGTCATTGGGTTGGTCATTGGCAACCGGTCTATCATTATTGGTATGGTTTATTTATGCGCCACATTGCTTGGCGACACTGGCGACAGTTAAACGTGAAACTGGCTCCTTGAAAACGGTGAGTTTCATGACTATCTATTTATTTGGTTTGGCTTATCTAATGGCATTCATCACGTATCAAATTGCAACACGCTATTTTGGATCGTGAATTGTGAATGGCAAAAGCTGAACAAAGGAGAGAGACATGCTTGAATCAATAATTATTGCGGTATTGGTGATTTGGAGTGCTGTCGTGGTGTTTAAGAAGGTATTTCCAAAAACATCGAACTCAGTCTTCACAACTTTTTCTGAGCACTGTGCAAACCGTGGTTGGAACAGTTTAGCCAAATGGTTAAAGCCCAAAATGGCCGCAGGCTGTGCAGGCGGTTGTGGATGTTCAGCTTCGGACAATCCATCTGCAAAAAAAGCTGAAGTACAAGCGGTGAAATGGAAATAAGCTCACCGTCAATTGCTTGAAGAAACCGCCCAAGATGGGCGGTTTTTTTACGAGCGGACACAAAAAAACTGCGAGAAAGTGAAAACATAAAAAGCATTCAAAACAGCAAAGTGCTAACATTTTGTCAGATTTAAAAACCGACCAAAAAATGGGGCGAAAATGTTAATACAGCGTGGTGGATTGAAGGTTGTTGCCGGATTAGGGATTTCTGGTGTTTCCGCAGTGAATTTCTTACATAGCCATGGCTACCGCGTTGCAGTCACCGATTCACGAGCAGTCCCACCGGGTCATGATCAAATTCCAAGTGATGTACAAACTAGTTTCGGTCAGTTGGATCAAGATTTATTACTCCAAGCAGAAGAAATTATTATCAGCCCGGGGCTAGATCCAAAATTACCGCAAATTCAGGCGGCCATTGCAGCCAATATTCCTGTGGTTTCTGAAATTCAAATTTTACGTCGTGCGACAGATAAGCCAATTGTTGCAATTACAGGTTCGAATGCGAAAAGTACCGTAACGACTTTATTTGGTCTTATGGCAGCAGATGCAGGCAAAAAAGTGGCAGTGGGTGGAAACTTGGGCCGTCCAGCTTTGGATCTCACCAAAGATGATCCTGAGCTTTATGTTTTAGAGCTTTCAAGTTTTCAATTAGAAACCACGTCGAACTTGGCAGCAGAAGTGGCTGTTGTGTTGAACATGAGTGAAGACCATTTGGACCGTCATGGCGATATGATGGGCTATCACACTGCGAAGCATCGTATTTTCCAAGCGGTGAAAAAAGTGGTGTATAACCGTGATGACTCATTAACACGTCCATTGGTTCCAGATGCTACTCCAATGCAAAGCTTTGGCTTAAATGCACCAGATATGAATCAGTTCGGTATTTTACGCGATACTGATGGCACAATTTGGTTGGCACGTGGTCGTGAGCGTTTACTGAAAAGTGCAGATATGTATATCCAAGGGACTCATAATGTGGCAAACGCCTTGGCATGTTTAGCTTTGGGTGAAGCGATTGGTTTGCCACTAGCAGGCATGTTGGAAACTTTGAAAACCTTTAAAGGTTTAGAGCACCGCTGTGAATTTGTCAAAGAAGTGCATGGTGTTCGTTATTATAACGACTCTAAAGGTACCAATATTGGTGCGACTTTAGCTGCAATTGATGGCCTAGGTGCTGCGATTGAAGCCAAAGGCGGTAAAGTGGCGATTATTTTAGGTGGTCAAGGCAAAGGGCAGGACTTTACTGCACTGCGTGATTCACTTTCAAAATATGCCAAAGTTGCGGTATTGATTGGTGAAGATCGTCCAATTATTGAAAAAGCGATTGAAGGGACAACCACGCTGATTCATGCTGAAAGTTTGAAACAAGCGGTTGAGCTGTGCCAACAAAATGCGGTAGCCAATGATGTGGTGTTATTGTCTCCAGCGTGCGCAAGTTTTGATATGTTTAAAGGCTACAGTGAGCGTGGACACCAATTTGTTGATTGTGTGAATGCACTCGTTTAAAAGAACGATAAGGAAAGTTGTATGGCTGGGTTAGCTCAGACGACCATAAATAGAATAAATGAAGTTGTAGAGCGTTGGATTCCTCGGTTACCTGCCGAGGTCAACGTGCGCAATGTTTTAATGTTCTGTGTTTTGGCATTGTTGTGTATTGGTTCGATCATGGTGGCATCTGCGTCGATGCCTTATGCAGAGCGTATGCATGAAAATGCCTTCCATTACATTTCACGACACGGTATTTCGATTGCCGCCGCCGCCGCCGCTGCGTATATCGCCTATAAAGTGCCGTTAAATGTGTGGTTTAACAACACCTTCTTTTTATGGATTATCACGATTATCTTACTGGCTGCTGTATTGGCTGTCGGGACAGAGGTCAATGGTTCTAAACGTTGGATTCGGATCGCTGGTTTCACCTTACAGGCTTCGGAAGTTGCCAAAGTCATGATGGCGATATTTACCGCGGACTATGTGGTACGGCGTGCCGAAGAAGTCCGTAATAATATTAAGGGCTTGGTACGATTGGCAGTGATTATGGCTGCAACTGTCGGTTTGGTCATGGCAGAGCCAGATTTAGGGGCGACGGTGGTGATTGCCTTAACCATGCTAGGGGTATTCTTCCTCGCAGGAGCACCGTTGATTCAGTTCGCAATTGCCTTTGGTGCGATCATCATGGCATTTGTGTTCTTGATTTTATTTGAACCCTACCGTTTAGAACGATTGATGTCGTTCTCAAATCCATGGAATGATCCACTAGGTGCAGGCTACCAGTTATCAAATGCATTAATGGCTTTTGGTCGCGGTGAATGGTTTGGTGTCGGATTAGGTCATAGTATTCAAAAAATGTCGTATTTACCTGAGGCACATACCGACTTCATGTTGGCGGTTTTGGGTGAAGAGTTTGGCTTCTTTGGGATTTTGACCGTATTGACGCTGTCATTTGTGATGTTGGTCTGCTGTATTCGCATTGGTCATCGTGCTTTACGTCATCAATACTTGCGTGCAGGCTACTTGGCTTATGGCATCAGTATTATCTTCTTGCTGCAAATTTTGGTGAATGCCGGCATGAACATGGGCATGCTTCCAACCAAGGGTTTGACCTTACCGTTTATTAGTTATGGGGGATCTTCTCTGATTATCTGTGCGGTTATGGTGAGTCTGATCTTAAAGATCGATGCGACGACCAAAGAAGTGAACCCAAGTAAAGAAGAATCAAGCTTCTAAATTGGTATCTCGTTGCGGATCGCGAGATGCATGGTGGAGTACACTGGCCGGCATCTCCGTTCCACAATGGAGACATTTGACAAAGCTCGCCTTGGCTTTAGATAGTGGAATCAATGGAATAAAAAATAAAGAAAAATAATTACGTTGCTGTTTCAACTCAAACTGAGTTCTGCTGCGGCAGACAGGGCAAGTAAATTGGCTCTTTTCAATGACTTTGGTTTTCGGACCAACTCCAAAAATAAAAAACATTAGGCTCTCCAACGGTCGATTGATCACTTTATTAAAGCATAATTCAATTGAATATCGAGTGATTGACTCAGATCAACATTTGGGTTTATTGATAGATTTGAGGCAATGCTGTGCCATGGGGAATATATTGAATATTCCACTGCGCAATCGCCTGTTGCAGCATAATACGTGGCGTGTCTAAGTCGACTGGCGGTTGGTGTAGGGCCTGCAATGCTTGTTGCAATAAAGATGCTGCTTTTTTTAAATCAAGAGCTTGAGCCATATTCTGTTTTGACAGTTTTTGTCCCTGATTATTCATTGCCAATGGCAAGTGCATGTATTCAAGGCGTGGATAACCCAAAACCTGTCCGAGCCAAATTTGACGTTCGGTATTGTCCAAAAGATCAGCTCCACGTACGACATGGGTCATCCCTTGTAGGTAGTCATCCACCACGACAGCAAGTTGATAATTGATAA
Organism: Acinetobacter sp. YH12063; assembly: GCF_013419715.1. Classification (NCBI taxonomy): domain Bacteria; kingdom Pseudomonadati; phylum Pseudomonadota; class Gammaproteobacteria; order Moraxellales; family Moraxellaceae; genus Acinetobacter; species Acinetobacter sp. YH12063. The sequence goes on from NZ_VOZO01000006.1 coordinate 61,906, forward strand.
TGCCATCACGGCGTTTTAAGACGAAGTCGCCCAAATCTTGTTGCAGATTGGAGCAATGCGTCCCTTGTAAGCGGTCGGTAAAACAAATGTTCTGTGCATCGACTTTGATTCGAATGGCCTGATCCTGAAGGGGAAGGCCAAGATTACGACATGTGCCTTGATAGATATGATTTGAACCAAGCATTTTTCGGGTGCATTGACAGGCATAGATCAAGTCTTGGGCATGCAAATGTGCAATGACTTCCTCATAGATTTCTAAGCGGTCTTTTTGGAAAATGATCTCGGCATCTGGTTCGAATTGAAATGCATCAATACAACGTAAGATGTGTTCTTCGCTACCGGGAAATATACGTGGAATGTCGGTATCTTCGATACGAACCACCCATTGCCCTTGATGGGCACGGGCATCGCAGTAGCTTGCAACTGCTGTAATTAAAGAGCCAAAATGCAAAGGGCCGGTTGGCGATGGCGCAAACCGACCCACGTAATGCTCTGCAGCTTTCCCTCCCTTTTTTAAAGGTAGGGCTAGAGAGGAATTACTCAACACAGAATTAACCGTTATTTTGCTTCTCTTTGATCTCTGCAAGTGTTTTGCAGTCGATACATAAAGTCGCTGTTGGACGTGCTTCTAGGCGACGTAAACCAATTTCGATACCACACGTTTCACAGAAACCGTAGTCATCATTTTTGATCGCTTCAATTGATTGTTCAATTTTACGGATCAGTTTACGTTCACGGTCACGTGTACGAAGTTCAATCGCAAATTCTTCTTCTTGCGTTGCACGGTCGTTCACATCTGGAAGCGCAGTATTTTCGTCTTGCATGGTATTCAAAGTACGGTCTACTTCAGACATTAACTCAGCTTTCCACGCCAATAAGATGTGACGGAAATGCTCAAGTTGCCCTTCAGACATGTATTCTTCATTCTTTTTAGGCTGATAAGGTTCAATACCAAATAAGCTTGCAGTAGAACCACCTTCAGTCGCCTTTGGCTTTGATTTGCGCACGCGTTTGGTAGACTTTTCGTCTACTACATCAGTTTGTTCGTCTAAGACTTGATTTTGGTTGTCATTCGCCATGTAGGGCATTCCTCATCATATGCATATATCTATACGCAAAAAATATGGTGATATGCAAGTTTTTTATCCACCCAACACAGAGTTTCCTTCTGTGGGGGTCGTCATCATATAGACTTTTTCTGCTTATTGATAGTCTTTGATGTTTGGATTCTAACTATCACTTTTCCTTTAGAAGCCATAAAGTAAAGCAAAAAAATCAAATTGAAAAGTTAATAACCTGAAATTTCAACATTAATTTGAGGTTGCTTTAATTTGACCCGAACAACTTCAGTTTTAAATTCACCATTATCATTCAGATAGAGTGCACGATACCCTGGTAAAGCCTCATCTAAGGCAAAATTTTCACTATGCGGTTTGAACTGAACACTGGTCGAAGGCGTCGATAAAAACTGAATATTACGCCATTGATTAGACGAGTCTTGATGTACGTGTCCGCATAGTACAATTTTGACATTGTCATGGCGTGAAAGCACATCTATGAGATGTTCAGCGTTCTTTAGTTTATGCTGATCTATCCAATGCGATTGCATGGCAAAAGGGTGGTGGTGGCATGCCACAATGATGTGTTGCTGTGGGTGTGCTGTGAGTAACTGATCTAATTGTTCGAGCTGCTGTTGTGATACCCAACCATCCACTTTTCCTTTAACCGCACTGTTCAGTAAAATCAGACACCAATTGCCTAATGCGATGCAGTGAGCACGATCTTCCTGTTGATGAAATGGGAAGCAAGACGCTTCGTCATGGTTCCCCGGAATCTGATAAAACGGAAACGGCTGCTGTTGCATATATTCGAGATAACGCGCATAGGTACGCTCTACCGGCACTTGTGCAAGATCGCCAGTATGGACAAGCGTATCGATGTGATGATGGTTCAACTGAATTTGTTGAATCACATCGTGAAAACTCTGCTCTGGATTCATGCGGACAAATTCAAGATCTTCCTGATCCATTAAATGTGTGTCCGAGATCTGGATCAGTGTCCAGTCGTATTGTGGTGTATCCCTTAAAGTCATGTCCTTCCCCTTAGACATTCCTTGTAGTATGTATTTGTTGTTGTAACCATTGCAAGGCCATAATGACAGGTGCGTTTTTTAGCCGACCATTGGTTAATAATTCAGGAATATCAGCATAATCTAAGATATGCAATTGAATATTTTCTCCTTCATCAGGCATGCCAAAGACTCCTCCATGTTCAGGCAGTTCAGCTTCAGCACTATAAAGGTGGAATAATTCCGCGCAGGCACCCGCAGAGGGATAAAAACTAAATAAATGCTGTAGTGCATCTAATTCACAGCCTGATTCTTCCAAACTTTCACGGCGGATGCAGCTTTCAGCAGATTCATCACCATCGAGCACGCCGGCAATAATCTCTAGTTGCCATGGCGAAGTTTCATCATCAATCGCCCCAATGCGGAATTGTTCAATTAAGGCAAATTTTTGTTGTTGATGACTATAGATCAGCACACCTGCTGCTTCAGGACGATGAATCAATTCACGCTGAATGGTTGGAATCATGCTGTCTTGATGGAATAAGCGGTGTCGAAGCTGAACTTTTTCAACTTGAATAAAGCCTTTATAAAGATGTTCACGCCCTTCAATGCTGTAATCTTTTTTGTTATATGTGGCCTGTTTAATAATATTCATAAGCGCTAATTAGGATGAAATCTTCCATTTCATCCTAACCGAGATTTTGTTGAATACAAAAGATTTTTTTTAAGCTTTACACTTTGTGGTACAACTTTTGACCATGTTCATGATAGGCCGCTTTCATGCTTTGTAAACCTGTTTCAATTTCAGGATTAGATTCTGAAGAAAGCTGCATATCTTGCTGATTTTTTGCATAATCTCTCACATTTTGTGTGATTTTCATCGAGCAAAATTTAGGTCCACACATTGAACAAAAATGGGCTGATTTATGTGCTTCTTTCGGCATAGTTTCATCATGCATGCTGCGTGCTGTATCAGGGTCTAAGCTCAGATTAAATTGGTCTTCCCAGCGGAATTCAAAGCGTGCTTTCGATAATGCATTATCACGAGCCTGCGCACCGGGATGACCTTTGGCAAGGTCCGCGGCATGGGCTGCAATTTTGTAGGTGATAATGCCATCTTTGACGTCTTTTTTATCTGGTAGACCAAGGTGCTCTTTCGGGGTCACATAACACAGCATCGCGGTGCCGTACCAACCAATCATTGCCGCACCAATGGCAGAGGTAATGTGGTCATAGCCCGGGGCAATATCGGTGGTGAGTGGTCCAAGGGTATAGAAAGGCGCTTCTTTGCAAACCTCGAGTTGTAGATCCATATTTTCTTTGATCATGTGCATTGGTACATGGCCAGGGCCTTCAATCATGACTTGTACATCATGCTCCCATGCACGGTGAGTCAATTCACCTAAGGTGCGTAATTCACTAAATTGGGCTTCATCGTTGGCATCTTGAATACATCCCGGACGTAAACCATCACCTAAACTGAATGACACATCATAGGCTTTCATGATTTCGCAGATTTCATCAAAATGCGTATACAGGAAGTTTTCTTCATGATGCGCTAAGCACCACTGCGCCATGATGGATCCGCCACGTGACACAATACCAGTTAAACGGTTGGCGGTGAGTGGAACATAACGAAGCAGCACGCCTGCGTGAATCGTAAAGTAATCGACACCTTGCTCGGCTTGTTCAATCAGTGTGTCTTTGAAAATTTCCCAGGTTAAGTCCTCTGCGACACCATCAACTTTTTCTAAAGCTTGGTAAATCGGCACGGTGCCAATCGGTACAGGGGAGTTGCGAATAATCCATTCGCGGGTTTCATGGATATTTTTACCTGTCGATAAATCCATGATGGTGTCAGCGCCCCAACGAGTTGCCCAAGTCATTTTTGCCACTTCTTCATCAATGCTTGAACCAAGTGCTGAGTTACCAATGTTGGCATTGATTTTCACCAAGAAGTTACGACCAATAATCATCGGTTCACATTCAGGGTGGTTAATGTTGGCAGGGATAATGGCACGACCTTCAGCCACTTCTTGACGTACAAATTCTGGGGTGATTTCAGTTAAATTGCGTGCGCCAAAATTTTGACCGGCATGTTGGCGCATATCAACACCTTCACGCTGCCGCTGATTTTCACGAATCGCAATGTATTCCATTTCAGGGGTGATGATGCCTTGTTTGGCATAGTGCATTTGAGAGACATTATGTCCACGACGAGCGCGACGGGGTTTTGAAATATGCGCAAAACGAATCTCTGCAGTACGAATATCTCGAAGACGCTCTTGTCCAAATTTTGAAGTTAAGGTATCGAGTATTTCCGTATCATTTCGAGACTCGATCCAAGATTCACGGACATTGGGTAGACCTTGATTCAGGTCAATTTGAATATTGGGGTCGGTATAAGCACCAGAGGTGTCATAGACCATAATGGGCAGATTTTTTTCTCCACCCAGACCTGTAGGCGTATCTGTAAGGCTAATCTCACGCATTGGTACGCGAATATCAGGACGTGAGCCTTGGATATAGACTTTCTTTGATGCAGGGAGAATACGAGTGAGATCTTTAGCATCTTGTTCATGTTGAGCAGCGCGATCTGAAGCGGTGAGATTCGTTAATTGGTTCATTGCAATGATCCTTATGAATGACATCAACGAATCAAGCACGACCAAAAACGTGGCGGTTTATCTGATGGATTCACCTGAAAATAAAGGCGTAACACCAAGAGATAAGAGGGGCTTAAGTTTTTAGATGGCTTGATTCCTACGCAGGTATTAACCTGATCAGGTTCAACGGTACTCATCCTTAAATTTAGCGAACTAAATTTAGATGATCTCAGCAGGAAATTACCTGCGCTCCGTCAAGCTTTGTGCGGATATTAGCATGAAGGCTGTTTTAAAACAGTGTTATTTTTCATCGATTTTGCAGTGCAGAATTTTGGCTAGGCACATGTGCAATTGAACTTGCATTGGCTAAGTAGAGGACTGATTTACACAGATGGCGTCACTAAAACAGTCTTTCTTATAATGCGGATCAGGATTGCGGACACCAATTAAATTCAACAGCTGCGCTTCTGATCGCTGATTAGATGCAGCAGTATTTTGATCTAATAATTTTAAAAATAAACGCGCCTGATCTGCCAATGTGGAGTTTTTTAATTGAGCCAAGCGTTCAATTTCTTCCAAAGAACTGGCTTGAATACTGAGGCGGTCTGAAAAATCATTGGAAACTGGACTATGTGCTGAACCAATAAATAACAACTGGCTATATTGATATAGCAATTGTTGTGCATCTTTTTTGTAGGGGCTATCTGGATATTGTTTGAGATAGTCTTCCCAAAAAATTGCACGTGTAGCAATCTCTTGCGGCTCAATGGCTAAACTTTGTTGCAACAAGGCAGGTTGTGCATTTTGTTCAGCCAGTTTTTCAATAAAGACTTGCTCAGATTCTTCCATATACGGCGCAAAAATTTTGGCTAAATATTCAGGACTGCGGCGATAGCGTAATTGTCCTTCACCTGCATCGAACAACTCCACATAAGCTTGGCCTTTGTGTTTCAGTAAATACTGATCTCGGGCAGTGAGCTGCTCATAATGATTTTGTTGAATGGTAGGATGCTGAGCCATATCAAAGGCAAATTGTTCGAACGCCATTTGCTGTTGAGCTGTACGTTCAACATGTAAAAAGTTACGATACATTTGATTGGACAAACGCAGTAATTTTTTTTGTTCGTCCGCTTTTAATAGCGGTAAGCAGACTTTGAGATCTTGGTTGATTTGTTCTAAAGCGAAAGTTGTGCGTTGATCGTCTATTTCCAGCATGTTTTTTTCAAGTTTTTTGCACAACAAAGACAAATCGACTGCTTCTTTTTGAACAGTCTTATTGTTGGGAAACTCTGGTGCAGGTTGTGGTTCAGGCTGTTGTTGGCATCCATTCAACATACTGAAACATAAAAACATTGCACTAAACTTTGCAGGCAGCTGAAAAAATTTTGACACAGGAACTCGATGCGCTATAGAAGTGGTATTGTCCGATGGAATGTCGACTATTTTATAGATGAAACACGTGCAATATGTGTACTATTGTACAGTTCTTTGTTATAGCGTTGTGAGTAGTGTCCGAAAACGACTGAAATTATCCGGTTTTGTCGCATTTGATATAAAAAATTAATAAAAATCATACGGAAATTTGCAAGGATATGATTAGTATCTGCTTAGTTTTAGGCTTGAATATTCAATCTCGGGTATTTGAATATTAGGAATTTACAAAAAAAATGAACAAAAAAGTTGTGGTGGGTCTTTGTTTGCTTTTCACGAGTCAATGGGCGTGTGCGCTAGACCTTGTGCAAGCTTATGAACGTGCAAAACAAGAAGACCCCAATTGGCAAGCCAATAAACTACAATATGAAGCGGATAAATTGAATTTGGGGATTGCCAATGGGAACTTACTCCCGACGGTAACAATCTCTGGGAATGTGACCCGAAAAAATCAAAATTCCAACCAAAGTGGCGCTCAAGCAGGGCTGATCATGCCAGACAGCACCACAACAAGACAAATTGCGCTCACTGCCCGTCAGCCCATTTTTCGTTGGGATGCATGGGAAGGGCTGAAGCAAGTCAAGACCTCGATTAACTTAAGTGAAATCAATCTGCGGATTCAAAAACAAGATCATATTTTAAATGTCTCTGAAGCTTATTTTAATGTCCTACGTCAGCAAGCATTGACGGTTGCCAACTTACAAGAAGAACAGGCGCTATCTGAACAGCTGCGCATGATGAATGCTAAATTAAAAGAAGGCTTGGTGGCAAAAAGTGACGTCAGCGAAGCCAATGCTCAATATCAAAATGCGCGGGCCAACCGTATGGCGACCAATGTTCAATTGGTTTTGGCGCAGGAACAATTACAACAGTTGATTGGGCCATATCGAGAAAATCTGGCGGTGTTACGTGAAGATTTTCAGTTTGAAAAACCGATTCCAAACAATGTGCAAGCGTGGGAAGAACTGGCTCAGGGGCAGAATCTAGGTATTTTACAAGCGCGTATGCAACAACGTTATGCGGAAGATGGTAAACGCGTTGAAAAGGCCGCCTTATATCCTCAGATTGAAGCGGTAGGGACCTATGGGTATAACAAGCAAAGTCCACAATCCATCATGTCGCAAGATGGTCAATTTGATCAGGTGGGGATTGAAATGAACTGGAATGTGTTTAATGGTGGACGGACACAGAAATCCATTAAGCAAGCAGCGATCAATGTTGAAAAAAGCCAAGCACAGGTGGATGCAGCGATTCGAAAAGCACAAACCGATGTAAAAAAATCTTATATGCAAGTCGAAACGGATCAAAGTAAATTACAGGCACGTAAAGCCGCAATGGATTCTTCCGCGCAAGTGTCTTTGGCGTCACAAGCCCAGTACCAAGAAGGTCTGAAAACTATGGTTGATGTGCTACTGGCACAGCGTAATGCTTTTTCAGCCCGTCAAGATTATTTAAATTCCAAGTACGATTATTTAATTCATGTTCTACAACTTAAAGCCTCCGTTGGGAAATTAACGGAAGCTGATTTAGTGGAAATGAATGCATGGTTGGTCGATCAGAAAAATCAGCCATCGATCCTACTAAAGAAATAATCCATGGTCATAAAAGTTTCACAATCAATATGCTTTAATATGGCACTAAAATCTGCCGATTCACGTTGTAGTGGAGACTCGCTTTGCCTAATAATCCTGTTTTAAACCATCACATTTCTTCGCAATTCAATGAAGAGTTGCAGGATGTGCATACCAAATTTATGACCATGGGTGGTTTGGTGGAGCAGCAGGTTGCAAATGCCATTCATGCCTTATTGGATACGGATGCAACGATGGCGATTGATGTTCAATTTCAAGACAATACGGTGAACCGTATGGAAACTGAAATTGATGAAGCGCTTACCCTGATTTTGGCGCGTCGTCATCCTGCTGCGATTGATCTACGCATGGTGATTGCGATGTCGAAAGCCAACACCGATTTAGAACGGATTGGTGATGAAGCGGCAAAAATTGCCCGTATTGCACAAAGCTTGTGTGAAGAGGGTGGTTCACCGCGTGGCTATATGGAAACACGTCATATTGGCAACCAAGTCCGTGTGATGATTCATGATGCGCTCGATGCCTTTGCACGTTTGGATGTAGATCAGGCTTTACGTGTCCTTTTGGCCGATGCCGATATTGACCGTGAGTACCAATCGGCAACCCGTACCCTCATGACGTATATGATAGAAGATCCACGCCACATTACTCGGGTCATGAATGTACTTTGGGTGCTGCGTTCACTTGAACGTATTGGTGACCATGCTCGAAATATCTCTGAACAAGTGATTTATATGGTGAAAGGTCTAGATGTCCGTCACACCAGTGTTGAAGAAATTGAGCAAAAAGTTCAGCGTTAATTGATAAAAACCAATATGAACGAAGCCCATCACACGATGGGCTTTTTTTTGTCTAAAATTAACTATGTGTTTCTTCGTCTTCCTCAAAAGTTCGGGCAATTTTGTCAATATTTAAACTTTTCGCCATCGCATCGAAGATTTGCTTATAGGCACCTTCTTGATGGTACAAATCATGATGCTCCCCGTGTTCTACGATTTGTCCATCTTTCATGACGTAGGTGTAATCGGCATCGATAATTTGCGACAAACTATGCGAAATCATGATGACGGTACGACCTTGCTTAATTTGATCCAAACTATTTTTAATTTGTTCAGCAGCGATAGCATCTAAACTTGCAGTCGGTTCATCCAAGAAAATAATCGGCGGATTTTTCAAGAACATGCGTGCCAAGGCAATGCGCTGTTGCTGTCCACCTGAGAGCAGTAAAGCATCGGCTTCATAGGCATGCGGAAGTTTTAAGATCTGATCATGGATCGAGGCTTTCCGTGCTGCATCAAAGACTTCTTGTTCTGTAGCTGTACTTTTGCCATAGCGAATATTTTCAAAAATTGAACCTGGGAAAATATGATTTTTTTGCAATACCAAACCAATATTTTCACGTAAATACTGTGTATCAATCTGTTCTAAATCGATGCCATCGAGTTTGATATTGCCCGCTTGAGGATGATAAAACTTATCCAGTAAGCTAATTAATGTCGATTTACCAGCGCCAGATAGACCAACCAAGGCGGTAATTTTATTTGGTTGGATGGTCATATTGATACGGTGTAATGCCTGAAAACCATTGGGATAACTAAAGTCGACATTGCTCAATTCAAATTGACCTTGAATCGGAGGTTGGGCAGTACCACTGGTTTCAATTTCATGATCCGCTTCTAAGATGTTAAAGAAGCTTTCTGAATAAATCATCGCAGAGTTAATTTCATCATAGATACGATGCAGCGAGCGAATCGGGGCAGAGACATTATTAAATAACAACACGTGATACATAATCATCCCGATACTCATTTGCCCATCCAAAACAAAATAGGCCGTCAGAATGATGATCAGCACTACACCGACCTGTTCAATAAAGGTTTTGAGTCCGTCAAAGATATAACTGGTTTGCCGTGTCTGCATCTGGTTTTCAGTCAGTGACTTTTGCAGATTTAATTGCTTTTTCGATTCGACGGCTTCTTTGTTAAAAGATTTAATGACCGTTATCGAGTTGATAATACTCAGAATACCCTGATTTTTCTTTTCAAAATTATCGCGTAGGGCACGGCGTTTGCCTGCCAGTTTTTGTGATTGTTTAAAGGTCAGCCAAAAATAAATCGGCACAATAATTGTGGCCACCACACCTACCCAAACATTGGCATAATACATTAAGCCCAGTGCAATAATCGCACTGGTAAATAACGGTAAAATATCAATAAAAAAGATTTGAACCAATCGTGTGAGCGAGCTGACACCCCGATCAATTCGAGTTTGGAGCTTACCTGCTTGGTTGTCTTGTTGATCGAAGAATGCCAATCGATAGGTGATAAATTTTTCAATAATGCCTTGGGACAAATCCTGAGAAATTAAAATACGTAATTTTTCACCAAACGATTTTTGTCCAAATTGCACGATGGCATTGATGACTTCTTTTCCCAGTAAGACTACGGTGATGGTGATTAATATATGCCAACCATTGGCTAGACCGAGACCTTGTTGCAAAAGCTGATTGATGCTGTCTACGGCATATTTGAGTGTTAGGGCATTCACCTGTGCCGTAAGTGAGCCAATTAAGGTCAAGATCAGCGTCACGACCACCACCCAGCGGTATGGCTGTACGAATGGGCGTAATTTTTGGAAAAGTTGCCACAGATTCATAAGCAATTATTTTTATTGTGAATATGAGCTTTAGTCTAAGACTGAAAATTCAATGCGACAAGTAATGACAATGTTTTGATTTGTGATGAGCGTTTTTCGGCTAAGATATTTTTTAAATGTGCTCACGACATCAGCATCACGCTGCTGTGCCAAACAGTGTTGAGTTGAACCGATGAATTTTGAATTATTTACGCCTGAACCGCATGCAAACCTGCTGCCCTATGATGGTGAAGTTGAAGATTATGGATTGATCTTCAATGCTGAAGACAGTGAAAAATATTTACACTATTTCCTCACGCAGTTGGCTTGGCAGCATGATGAAGTCATTTTGCATAGACAGTATTATCAAACGGAGCGAAAAGTGGTTTGGTATGGAGATGCCCATTATGAGTATCACTATTCAGGCATGCAAAAGCAGGCATTGATTTGGAATCCAGCTTTACTGCGCTTAAAGCAACATATTGAGCAACGGTTGGGTCAGACGTTTAATTCCTGTTTGGCCAATTTATACGAAAATGGTACGCAAGCGGTGGGGTGGCATAGTGATGATGAGCCATCTTTGCTTTCACCCACACAGCAGGTGGTGATCGCATCTTTGAGTTTTGGCGCAAGCCGAAAATTTTGCTTTAAACATAAAAGCACTCAAGAGAAAGTACAGCTTTTACTGCAAAGTGGACAGTTGATCGTGATGCGTGGGCAAACCCAACGGTATTGGAAGCATGCCCTAATGAAGTCGATGAACGTGACCGAGCCGAGGGTGAATTTAACCTTTCGTTATTTCTATGATCAACAGCCATAAAAAAAGCCCATATCTAGATGAGCTTTTTTCTTTCTCTGAGGAAGAGTATAACGACAATCAACTGAAATCATGGAACACATGATTGAGATGACTGCTAAAGAACAATAATCATATTATGATAATATATCTGGAATTTATAATTAATAAATTCAATTAACAACATGGATTTATCAGATTAATTAAATAGCATCTTTACAATATTGCATCAGTTATGCGCAAACAGATCAGGCTTAAATGGCGTCCGATTCTTCCATCATACTGCTGTATTTTTTCTCAATACGCGCTGTACAGTCTTGCAGCATTTCTACAACTTTCTGAAAATTCATAAAATCAAAACGATTTTTAGACGCCAATAGGGTCAAAGCAAGTGGGGGTTCTTTACTGGAGAATTTAATCGGAATCGATAGGCTCGACATATTCGGGTCAACTTCACCATTGGAAAAATAATAACCCTGCTTTTTAATCTTTTTCATTTGCAGCATAAATTCTTCTTCATTATGCGCAAAACCAACTTGAGATAATTCATCTGCAAAACGGTGGTAATAATCTAAAATCCGTTGCTTGGGTAACTGGGACAAAATCACTTTAGATGATGAGCCTTTATACATCGGACGCGGGCTACCTCGACCATAAGCCAAGGCAGTATAGTCTTTGTAAAGTTCATGATGCACATCAATACAAGAGTCGATATTCAGATGCGTCAATAAGCAACAAGACTCTGTGCGTTCCACAATTTCTTTCATGAAGGGAATGCTAATTTGCACCAATGGATCGGTGGTGCGAGAAATAAAATCAAGCACAGCAATCTTGGAACCCAGTGTGTAATCGCCAGAAGTCCCACTGAGGCGCTGCAATAATTCAGCAGAAACCAGTTCTTTTAAATAGCGATAGCTCGTTGGTTTAGATAAGCCTAATTCTTCACTAATAATGTCGACATTGATGATGGGACGAGCAACTGAAAATAAGTCGAGTACGGTGAGAATTTTACCAAAACTGGAAAGCGCCATAAGAACCTGCTTGGTCACAATAAAAAATGAATCGTTAAGTTACTTTATAACAAATTGCTCGGCCTGATGTTGCGCTTTTCTACACTGGAAATGAAACAAATCTGAAATATCACAGGGTTTCTTGGGTCATCCTGATAAAAGCATAGTAAAAACCTGAAATACGCAATTAAAATATAGTTGAATTATCAAAATAAGATATTTTTATTGACTTCGGTTTGTTTTTTTAGCAAAATTGCTATGAAAATATCCTATATTGAATAAATATTGCCCATCTGTTCGATGCGCAGGCAATGTTGCACATTACTTTTTGTATTCAAATGGTTTGAAATACGATTTGAATCGCTTCTTTACTTATTGAAATTTCTAGTCATTCCTGTGCCGTGATACAGGTTGTGCTGTCGAATGTTTAAGCATTCGATACGAGGTCGTTTTCACTAAAAAGAAGCAAACCACCGAGATCCATCATGCTGCTGACGAAACAAATACTCGCTTTTCGGCCCAATAAAATGGACTGGATTTTTGCGACCAAAACGTTCATCGCGGGCATGTTGGCATTGTATGTGGCCTTTGTACTGAATTTGGCTTATCCGATTTGGGCGATTGGCACCGTTTTCGTGATCGCGAATCCATATTCAGGGATGACGTCTTCAAAAAGTTTGTATCGTGTATTAGGGACGTTCTTAGGGGCGGCCGTGTCGGTGGTGGCACTGCCACATCTCATTCACATGCCTGTACTGTTTACGGTGTTTTTAGCGGTTTGGGTTGGGTTTTGCCTGTATTTGTCACTGCTAGACCGTACGCCTCGTAGTTATGTTTCCATGTTGGCGGGTTATACCACGGTCATTATCTGTTTTAACGTCGTGTATTTTATTGATACCGCTTCGATCTTCGATATGGCCTTGGGGCGTTTTCTCGAAATTACGGTGGGTGTGGTATGTAGTGCCATCGTGACCACGACATTATTTCCAATGCATATTGGCCCTGCCGTCGAAACAAGGGTGAGCAAAACCTTTGCCGATACCAAAGAAATTTTTGATCAGATTTTATTAGAGCCTGCTGAGCTAGAAAATTATTCTAAAAATCTTGGCAATATTGCACGAGATATCGCGGATATACATGTCATGGCGGTGCATTTGTCTTATGAAAAATCCACCTTAAAAGGCATGACACGTCCATTGCAGGAAATCTTGCATCAGTTGAGTTTGTTGGTCAGTAACTTGGTGGCCATGTCTGAACGGATGAAACAATTAGATGGTCTGGACACACATTATCGGACGGCACTCAAGCAAGCCCATGAACATATTGCCGCGTTTTTATTAGATCAACATCAGATTGAGGAAAGTGAACTTAATCAATTGCCTGAACAGTTTGAGCAAGATTTTCAACAGATTCAGGCACAGGCATTGCCATCACAGCAGGTGATTTTGGGCAGTCTAAAAATGGATATTCGCCATTTTATTCAGAATATCCGTGCGATTCGCTTGCTTTGGCAGCGGGTACAGCAAGGCGACTCAACTTTACCAGCCACACTGACCGCCTTGAGCAATAGTCATTATCCGACTTTGCACCGAGATGCGGGGGTTGCTATACGTGGCGGGGTGTCTGCGTGTTTGATTATTTTAATTTCCACGGGTTTTTGGATCGTCAGTGGTTGGAAAGCTGGATTTATGATGGCCGAAATGGCTGCGATCAGTGCCTGTATTTTAACTGCAATGGATAACCCTGTTCCTGCATTGAAAATGTTTATTCGCGCCAATATGTATGCGGCGTTCATGGTGTTTATCTACGCCTATGGCATTTTCCCGCATGTGACCGCCTTTTGGCAGTTGATCGTGGTGTTAGCACCGTTTGTGATGTTCTGTCTGATGCTATTTTTACATCCGCCTTTGATCGGGATCAGCTTGCCGCTTTTGATGGGCACCATCATGGGGCTGAATTTTCAAAACCGCTTTAGCCTCGATCAGGTGTTTTTCTTTGATGCATCAATTGGAACGGTTTTGGGACCCATTATTTCAGTATTTATTATTCATTTAGTACGTGCAATGTCACCAGATATGACGGCCCAACGCATACTTTCACAGCACTATAAGGCACTGCGTCAGGCTTTATATCTGCCGTATGGCTTACCGTTTCAGGTGCATTTACGCAGTATGTTGGACCGAATCGGCATCCTAAACAGCAAAATGGTGCAATCAGGGAACTTGAAGCAACAGATCGAGTGGGCTTTGGTCGAAGCCAGTGCGGTGATTGATTTGACCCGCTTGCAAGAACTCATGAATAAACTCGATCCGAATGATGCACTGGTCAGCGAACTCGAAGAGTTACAACAAGATTTAGATGACTATTTTCGTGCCATGGAACAAGGGCAAAATAATGTGTATATGAGCTTGAAACAGCAAATTGTAGAACGAATTCAACGATTGAATCAGGCCGTTCAGGGTGTGGAAAACGACGATGTTATGCATCGAATTCAGTATTCACTGAACAATATTCAAAGCAGTTTGTGTCATGTCCTAACACAGCAAACACCAAATCATTTACAGGTCGAGGCACAACATGGGTGAGCTAAATATATATGGCGTCTATGTGCCCATTCTATTGATTCAAGCGATATTGGCCTATCTGTTATTGCGGGTCATCATGCGTTTGTTTGACCGATGGATGGCGCAAGATTGGGTGCCGATGCCCAATATTTTTTATTTGGGTGTATTTGTGATGTTGCTTTGGCTGGTGCATGAAATCTTTATTTTCTGCCAGTTCTAAGCCCCTAAAAAATGAAATGATTGAGGTAATCGTATGACCAATTTGAATGTCCGAAAATATGTTCGGCCTGTATTGTTGATAATCGTGCTATGCGGCGCATTACTTGCGCTAAAACATATTTGGGACTATTACAATTCGGAACCTTGGACGCGTGATGGACGGGTACGTGGTGACGTGATTCAAGTGTCATCGGATGTTTCAGGTTTGGTCACAGACGTTTTGGTTCAAGACAACCAACAAGTGAAAAAAGGCCAAGTGCTGTTTCGTATAGATGTGGCACGTCAAGCCTTGGATGTTGAGCAAGCCAAATCTGACTTGGCGAAAGCCAAAGCAGGACTGGCAGGGGCTGAAGCGCAGCTTGCTGAAGCCAAAGCGAATTTAGTGAAGTCGCAAGCCAATATTAATCTTGCAGATAAAAATGCAAATCGTTATGCAAGTTTGATGGACGGTGCGATTTCAAAACAAGAACAAGATCAAATGTTTGCAGTACGTGATCAATCACATGCAGAGCATGAACAAACTCAGGCCGCGATTGAGCAAGCCAAAGCCAGTGTGGTGCAGCAAAAAGCCCTGATTGAAGCGGCGAATAGCAGTTTGCATTTGGCAGAATTGAATTTAAAACGTTCGGAAGTGGTTGCACCGACTGATGGAACATTGTCTAACTTTGAACTCAAAGCAGGGAATTACGTCAAAGTAGGACAAGCCGTAGCGGCCTTAATTGACCGTCAACAATTGTATGTTGTGGGATATTTTGAAGAAACCAAACTGGATAAAATCTATGTTGGCGCACCTGCAACAGTCCAACTGATGGGAAGTTCTGAAGTTTATAAAGGCCATGTACAAGGCGTTGCAACAGGGATTGAAGACCGTGAACGTACATCGACTGATAGTTTACTGGCCAATGTCAATCCAACCTTTAGTTGGGTTCGTTTGGCACAGCGTGTACCAGTGAAAATTGTACTGGATGAAGTGCCGCATGATCAGTTGGCTTTTGTCGCGGGTCGAACCACCACGATTCATATTGTGGATAAAAACTAAGTTATCCCCAATCATTTCATTTGCGCAGCATTGAGTGATCAATCTTGCGCATAAAAAAGCATCCTTTTTCGGATGCTTTTTTATTTGCCTGTTTGTTGAAAGCGCTTAAGGTTTCAGTCCCACTGGATTTCGATACCAACTTTCAATAAATAATGCTGCAGCAAGGCTGTCGGCAGAAAGATTCTTCGCACGGCCTTGGGCTTGATAATGATCTAATTCATCACGCGCTTCACGTGTCGTTAAGCGTTCATCGACCATCAAGGTTTCAATATTGGTTTGGTGGCGAAGGCGTCGTGCAAATTTACGCGCACGTGTGGAGAGTTCAGATTCGCTATCATCCATATTGAGCGGTAGACCCAC
Organism: Acinetobacter sp. YH12063; assembly: GCF_013419715.1. Classification (NCBI taxonomy): domain Bacteria; kingdom Pseudomonadati; phylum Pseudomonadota; class Gammaproteobacteria; order Moraxellales; family Moraxellaceae; genus Acinetobacter; species Acinetobacter sp. YH12063. Next base: position 78,225 of record NZ_VOZO01000006.1, read on the forward strand.
GATAAACAAATCCGGCTGATACTGTTTCACAATCTTGAGTAGATTATCCCAATTGGGAATGCCATCTTTCATGGGAAAGAGTGGTAGAGGATTTGCACTTTCAATCAGGGCTTGTCCCACAGCCATTCCTGTTTTTTGTGTGCCAAAGTCAAAGGCCATAATCATTTGATATTGTGGTAAATCAGGCATGTCCAATCTCAGATGATAACCACATGCGGTCTACGCCCATTTTTTTATAGGCAGCGTCCCAGCGGTCGTCATAAGGTAAGTTAAATATTAAATCCATGTCTGAGTCACAAATGAGCCAATCACCCCGAGCAATTTCTTCTTCTAATTGGCTTTTACCCCAACTGGCATAGCCTAGAGCCACCTGATAACGACCCACACCTTCATTGTGTGCAATCGCATCTAAAATATCTTTAGACGTGGTAATGCAGACATTTTCACCTACAGCAATAGACGAATGCCATGTCGGTTGACCGGTATGAAGAACAAAACCTGCCTCTGGGCGCAAAGGACCACCTTGCAACACTTCATGAGGATGCACATTATCTGCCTCAATTTCCAAATCATTCAATAGTTCTTTGATCTGCAAGCCCGAAGGACGATTAATAATGATGCCTTGAGCACCATCTTCATCATGTCGCGCTAAATAAATCACCGTATTGGCAAAGAATTCATCGTTCATTTCGGGTGGAGCAATCAGGCAGCGGTGTGTGAGGTATTGTTTAGTCACCTAATGGCTTCTCCTTATTGGGGTAAGTTTCATTCTTGGGGGGAATTGCATTCGAATAACGTTGTATTTATCAACATACTAGACTCACAAGTTTTCAACAATGAGTTTTTCTGCAAATTTAATATTTGTCATGCACGACCGGTGAGGGACATGCTAAAAATCGTCATCGTGCAGGCAGGTCTGCAATGTGGTGAATTGTGAAGCGATGATTGGTGATTTGAACAACAGCAGTACAAAAGTGAGGAGAAGATATACGTGATGGATGACTGAGATTGCTTAAAATAGCAGGATAAACTGAGGGTGCAACAATGACACATTTTTCAAAAATAATAGGGATAGCACTCTGTGCAAGCCTACCTATTTCAGGCTTTGCAGGAAGCGCTGACTTACAAAAACATGAATCTCAGGTGATTAAAAAATATAAAAACTTGAATTTTTATGAGGTCAATGAAGCGATAGAACGTGAAATTGTGGATGTCATCGCGGCAGATCCGAGCAGTTTTCACTACGGATTTACGCAACTCGAAAAGCAAGGTTTTGTTCATGTGCAATATTCTCCGGATAAAAAACTAAAATTTTATAGTTTTGATGTGTCTGGCGGAGGCACCATGGGGGAGTGGAGCAGCTATGTGCAATATGCAACGGGAAAAACGCAACATTTAGATCAATTTGACTCAGGCTATATCAATCAAATTTTGCCGGTCAACATCCAAAATAAAACCGTATATTTGGTGAAGAGTTATTATAAAGGTGATAATTGCAGTGGACTACATCATCTAAGAGCTGTTGAAGTTGGACCAAAACAGTTACTTAAATCTTATGTATTTCAAACTAAGCAAAAGAAACTAGATCAAATCTCGGTAGATTATGACTGCCATTATGAAACCGATCGTCGTAGCGGTAATGAATATCTCAAAATCAGTCCGAAACACGTGGATGTTATTTTACTCAATCAACAACATCAGCCGCAGTATAAATATTTACGCTATAGCTTAGGCTCGAAAGCCTTTGTGTATCAGGGGATTGTCAAATAGTGTATTTAAGAAAAAAGCCTGTGTACTTTGAATACACAGGCTTTTTTGAAAGCATCAAAAATTAACTATGTTGAAATTTTAATTGTCGCAACTGTTTTGCGTGTTGTAAGGTCGTTTGACTAATCTCCACACCACCAGTCATTCGAGCCAGCTCTTGAATCCGATCATCTTCTTCTAATTCGATAATGGTACTGCTTGCAGGATCCGTTTGACGTTTTTTCACCAGGAGATGTTGGTCAGATTGAGCAGCGACTTGGGCTTGGTGAGTAATACATAAAATTTGAACATGCTGTGCCAAATCAGCCAACAAACGTCCGACAATTTCTGCCGTTCCGCCACTGATCCCGACATCAATTTCATCAAAGACTAACACTTCGGATTCGGTTTTTTCAGCATTCATCACTTGCATGACTAATGCAATACGTGACAATTCCCCCCCCGATGCCACGCGTGCTAAAGGCTGAGCAGGAATCCCTTTGTTTGCGGTGAACAGAAGTTGAATAAAGCTTAAACCTTCACTTGAAGCTTGTTCTAGAGGCTCAAATTTAAATTCAAAATGAGCCTCTGGGAGCGCGAGCTGCTTCACTTGTTCAGTCAACTGCTTCGCCAATGGGGTAGACGCTTCACGACGAATATCATCCAAATGCTGTGCTTTGGCTAAAAAGTCTTGATGAGACACTTCCACTTGTTCAGCTAAGGTTTCAGGATCTTCAAGTTGATGTAATTGTTCTAGCTCAAGTTGCCACGCATCATAATCATTTTTTAAGTCTTCAGGCTGAGTACGATATTTACGCGCTAAGCGATGAAAAACTTCGAGTTTAGTGTTTAATTCGTCCATACGTTCAGGATCGAAACTTTGACGATCAATAAACTGACGTAAATTTGCTGTCGCATCTTCAATTTCACTTTGAGCGTTCAGTAGCGACGTATAAATTTCAGAAAGTTGTTCACTACGTCCTGCATGCGATTCAATCCGACGAATGATCGCGCCCATTTCTTGATTGATATTTTGCTCGGCGTCATCGAGGGCATTTAGACCATAGCTACAATCTTGCATGATATGTTCATGATGACTGAGACGGTCAAATTCTTGCTCGATTTCTTTGTAGTCCGTTTGCACAAGGTCTTCAAGTTCTTCCAATTGAAGTTCAAGCGTTTCTATCCGTTGCTTACGTGTTGCTTGGGCGTCGAGTGCTGCTTGGTGCTGACGAATGTCCTTTTGCCATTTGCTATAGGCATCACGCACGGCTTGAGCCGGCTGATAAAAATTGTAATAGCGATCTAGCCAATGTTTTGGGTAGGGCGGTTCTAAGAGTTGTTGTTGGCTGTGTTGGCTATAGAGTTGTACCAATAAGCGGCCAATTTCTTTTAATTCGGATAAGCTGCTCGGACGTCCATTAATCCATGCTTTGCTGCGACCTGTTGCAAAAATCACGCGACGTAAATGGATCTCGCCAGACTCATCATCTAGTTCGTGTTCTTTGAGCCAAAGCGCTTCAGGACTGTGCTCTTGATAGCTAAAGGTCGCTGTTACATCGGCTTTGTCTGATCCATAGCGCACATAGTTGGTGTCTGTACGTTCACCTAAGCAAGCTGATAATGCGTCTAGAAGTAAAGATTTACCTGCACCCGTTTCACCCGTCAGGACATTAAAGCCTTGTTCAATGTCGATGGCTAAATGGTCGGCTAATGCAAAATTGATCAGAGTTAAATGTGTCAGCATAAACGCATCCGAGCTGCGAAAAGTTCTAGTTAAAGATAATTAAGTTTTGTTTTGGTCACAAGACAAGTTTTATTTTAAGATGACGAAAAACCTCATAATTCTATCTTAAATTTCAGTTTAACAAGAAATTAGTTTCTTATCCGCTGTATCCATGCAGTGTTGTGATGCAAAGGGTAGATGATCTTGCATAACGTGAGCTGAAACCATCCAATATCCTGCCAAGTCCTCACAAAACACGTTTGTGTATGTATTCTTGTATTTAATCTAGCGTGTTATTGCCATAAAACGTCATGATTTGGTCACTCAAATCCACCAATATGATTCATCACACTGCTAGTTTTTTGAAATGAGTTTGCAGCGTTTCAATTAACCCTAACTAGGACTTTAGTGGATGAAACAAAAAAGTATTTTGTACAACAGCACAGCTTGTTTTAGACTCTAAATGTTGAGGTAGTGGGATGAAATTGGGGCACATCCGGTACTCAGATTTTTGTAATTATCTATCGCACAGTTTTCAACACAGATTGATTAGTTTTTGCAGCACAATTAAACTACATCGATCAAAATATTATAAATATGCTTTATCTGGAGAAAACGCATGTCAGCACAGTTTGATCATGTATCGGTAATTAAAAAATCAAATGTTTATTTTGGCGGTCTATGCATCAGCCATACTGTGCAATTTGAAGATGGAACAAAGAAAACACTGGGTGTGTTGCTTCCAACTGAACAAGCGCTGACTTTTGAAACTCATGTACCTGAACGTATGGAAATTATTTCAGGCGAATGTCGTGTTCAAATTGCAGATAGCGAAGAAAGCGAATTATTCCGTGCGGGCCAATCGTTCTACGTGCCAGGTAATAGCCGTTTTAAAATTGAAACAGACGAAGTCTTGGATTATGTGTGCCACTTAGAAGGCTAATGATTCAATCAATTTAGGCACAGTTTTTTAACCTTAAATCGGTTAAACTATGTGTCATAGCATAAATCCTGTAAAGCTTGCTTTGCAGGATTTTTCTTTTTGGCAGCCTAAGCTGTGCTCTAGGGGTGTCATACCCTGTTCAAAAGTTTATCGAAGTTTGCAAATTAGAGGTCGTTCATGGCGAAACCGGAATATTATTATGGCGTTCATTCAGTGGAGTCATTACTGGAACTTGAGCCAGAACGCGTTTTAACTTTATTTGCGTTAAAAGGACGTGATGATCAGCGTTTAAAACGTATTTTTGAGTTGGCAGAACCGTTTGGTGTCAGCATTCAAAAAGCTAGCCGTGATAGTTTGGAAAAACTTGCGGGACAACCGTTCCATCAAGGTGTGGTCGCAGCTGTACGCCCACATCCAGTCTTAAACGAAAAAGATTTAGAGGCTTTATTACAAGCCAATCCAAATGCGTTGCTATTGGCATTAGATCATATTACAGATCCACATAACCTTGGTGCATGTATTCGTACAGCGGCAGCCATGGGTGTTGAAGCGGTGATTGCACCGCGTGATCGTTCAGCGACACTTACCCCAACAGCCCGTAAAGTTGCTGCTGGTGGTGCTGAAAAAGTGAAGTTTATTCAGGTGACCAACTTGGCACGTACATTGGCTCAAATCAAAGAAGATTTTAACGTGCGTGTGGTCGGCACCATGCTAGATGAAAAAGCGTTGCCGATTCAAAAATTTGACTTCACTGGTACGGGTGTATGTGTGGTGATGGGCGCTGAAGATACAGGTTTGCGTCCTATTACGCAGGCGCAATGTGATCAAACTGTTTTCATTCCAATGGCTGGTAACTTGCAAAGCTTAAATGTCAGTGTCGCAACCGGTATGGCATTGTATGAAGCATGTCGTCAACGTAATAATGAATTGAAATAGAAGTGATGATGTCTCCCCAAAAGCAAGGTTATTTATATGTCTTCATTACCATGTGTATTTGGGGCGGATTCACCTTAACAGCACGTTTAAGCGCCAATTGGGGAATCAGTGCTTGGGACATTACCGCACTTCGGTTTGCTTTGGCATTTTGTATCTTAATGCCAATTTTGATTTATAAAAAAGATACGGCTTTTTTATGGAAGAAAGAGCCTTTTATCCTTGCCATGCTCGGCGGGGTGACCTATTGCTTAACGGCCTATAGTGCGTTTCATTATGCTCCTGCGGCCCATGCTGCAATTTTTCTCAATGGTTGTATTCCCTTATGTACAGCCATAGCCGCGTTTCTGATCTTCAAACAGCCGATCGATAAGCATACGTGGATCAGTGTGGTGATTATGGTCTCTGCCATTAGCTTAATGAGCTATTTAATGTACGTCGAGACTGGTGTGGCATTTGGTTTAGGTGATTTGCTATTTTTTATCAGTGCCATTTGGTGGGGGATATTTACGGTATTGCTTAAGCAATGGAAGCTCTCTGCTTGGCATGCCATGGCGGGGGTTGCGATTTGGTCTGCCGTGGTATTTGTACCAATTTACCTACTATTTTTCCCTAAACATTGGTCTGACCCAGAGCCATTGCAACTCATTGGACAAGTTATCTTTCACGGTATTTTTGTGGTGATTATTGCGACTTTAACGTATGTAGAGGCGATCAAGCGTCTGGGTGCATTTAAAGCCGGAAGTATCGTGACTTTGGCACCTTTTATTGCTGCAATTTTAGCGGTGCCGCTGCTAAATGAATCTTTAAGTTTTGTAATTGTGTGTGGATTGGTCGGGATGGGGATTGGAGCGATTCAACCGTGGAAATGGTTGGGACGAAAGGACAGTCTAGAGCAGCAACTCGAACAACAAAAAAAGCTGTCTGAGTAAGACTGCTTTTTTATTTAGCTTTTTTCAGCGTGCGCTAAGTACTTGAGATGCAACGGCCGAAGCTGTGCATAAAGATGATCTAAATGACCATCATTCAGCACGATATCATCTGCAATTTTTTGCTTTTCCTGACGTGACATTTGAACTTGAATAATTTTTTGGATTTGCTCGATATTTTGACCATCACGCTGTGATGCACGCTGAATTTGCAATTGTTCTGTGGCATCAATCAGCAAGGTGTGATTGGCCAATTCATGTTGATTGGTTTCAAATAATAATGGCGAAACCAAGATGACATAGGGGCTAGTGGCTTCGTTTAATTGTTGGATAATGGACTGGCGTATTGCTGGATGGGTAATGGCTTCAAGTGCTTGACGTGCTGTAGGATCTTTAAAGATATGCTCGCGTAATGCACGCCGATTTAACTCACCATTTTCCAGTAAAACCCAATCACCAAATTGTTGTTGAATTTGATTCAGTGTGGATTGCCCCGGTTCAACAACTTCCCTTGCAACGATATCAGCATCGACGACTTGAATGCCTTGGAGTCCAAACCAATTGCTTGCAGCAGATTTACCGCTACCAATACCACCTGTTAAACCCAAGACAAATGTCATACAACGACCTTACTGACCCAAATAAATTTTCATAATTTGATCACCCCATAAAAAGGCGATCCATCCGGCGATGGCAATATAGGGACCAAATGCAAAAGGTTGGTTTTCTTTACGAACCTTGAGCAAAATAATGCCAATGATTGCACCTACCAGTGAAGAGAGTAATACAATCAGTGGAAGCAGGAAAGGGCCCATCCATGCACCCAAGGCAGCTAAAAGCTTAAAGTCACCATAGCCCATACCTTCTTTGCCAGTGATAATTTTAAATAAATAGTAAACGATCCATAGGCATAAGAAGCCGATGATATATCCCCAAATGGCTGAGGTTGCAGAGGTATAAATGGCATAGCTATTCACGCCAAGCCCGAGTGCAGCTAAAGGAAGGGTATAACGGTCAGGTAAAAGTTGGGTGTCAAAATCAATAAATGTTAATGCAATCAATACATAAGTCAGCACCAGACCAAACAGCATTTGGATGGTTGGGCCAAAAACAGCAACAACAATCAGCGCGCAGATCATGGTGAGTAGCTCGATCAGTGGATAACGGCTACTGATCGGGTTTTGGCAACTTCCACATTTTCCGCGTAACACAATCCAACTGATGACCGGAATGTTTTGATACCAACGAATGGGCGTTTTGCATTTTGGGCAGGTTGAAGCAGGGGTACTTAGTGTGATCTTTGTTTCATCAATAATCGGTTGGTCTGGATGTAAAAACAGTTGGCAATCTGTGCGCCATTCTTGTTCCATCATCTTTGGTGTGCGGTAAATCACCACATTCAAAAAACTACCAATACAAAGACTAAAAATCCCAACTGCGAAATACATCGCAATTGGGGTATTGATTAAATATGTTATTAATTCTTGCATTAAACCACAGAACCCATTTGGAAGATTGGAAGATACATTGCAATCACAAGACCACCAACGAGGACACCCAGTACCGCCATAATTAAGGGTTCCATCATCGAGGTTAAGCCATCTACGGCATTATCAACTTCGTTTTCATAATGCGTTGCCACTTTATCTAGCATGGCATCTAAAGCACCTGATTCTTCACCAATAGCCACCATTTGAACCGCCATAGAGGGAAATTTATCGGTGACACGCATGGCGAATTGCAATTGCTGGCCGGTCGCCACATCTTCACGAATTTTTAACACAGCTGTTTCATATACCACGTTGTTGGTTGCACCTGCAGTTGATTCAAGCGCATCAATTAAGGGTACACCGGCTGCAAATGTGGTTGCCAAGGTACGGCTGTAGCGGGCAATAATTGCTTTATAAACCAAATCACCAAAAATCGGTGCTTTCAGTGCAGCTTTGTCTAAGAAGTCTCTGAAAGCCTTGCTACGTTTTTTCGCTTCCATGAAACCAGCAATCACAGCTCCAATTCCAATGATGAGGAAGAACCAATATTTTTGCATCCATTCCGACATGTTGACCACCATTTTGGTAAAGGCAGGTAAGTCTGCACCAAATGATGAAAACAAGTCTTGGAATACGGGAACCACTTTTACCATCAAAATAATCGTCACAATAACAGCGACAACGATGACCGCTGCTGGGTATTTCATGGCTTTTTTGATTTTTTGCTTAAGCAATTCACTTTTTTCTTTGTAAATGGCAACACGGTCTAGCATGGTTTCCAATGCACCCGACTGTTCACCTGATTCAACCAAGGAGCAAAATAGGTTATCGAAATACTGCGGATATTTGCGCAGCGCACCAGCAAAGGTATTACCGCCTTCAACTTCACCTTTGATCCCCAAGACCACTTCACGCATGGCTGGGTTTTCTAGGCCTTCCGCCACGATTTCAAAACCCTGAACGAGCGGTACACCGGCTTTCATCATGGTTGCAAGTTGGCGCGTGAATACCGTGATATCCAAAGTGGATACTTTCTTTTTCATCAAGCCTTCGAGAATATTTTTGCGTTTTTCTCGAATGGTTTTAATGGTGATGCCTTGCTTACGTAAAGTGACTTTGGCTAAAGCCATATTACGCGAAGGCATTTCCCCTTTGATTTTCGCCCCTTTGCGATCCACGCCTTCATAACTGAAGGTTGGCATCATCTGCGCTTTTTTTACAGCCATGAATTTATCCTTATTTTTAAATACTAATTCACTTACTCACTGGTCACACGATTGACTTCTTGAAGTGAAGTCACCCCCTGCATGACCTTAATTAAGCCTGAACGGCGTAAATTGTTAAAACCTGCTTGATTGGAAGCTTCGGCAATTTGTAAGGCATTGCCGTCTTCCATAATAATTCTTGAAATTTCAGGTGTCACTTTCATGACTTCGTAAATACCCACACGACCTTTATAGCCTTCACGGCATTCGGCACAACCCACAGGCTGGTATATTTGGAATTCTGGTGTATTTAAATCATCTTCGGTAAAACCAAGCTCCAATAGACTTTGTTTTGGTACGTCTACTGTTTCTTTACATTGTGAACATAGGCGACGTGCAAGTCGCTGCGCAATGACAAGGTTCACGGATGTCGCGATGTTAAATGAAGGCACACCCATATTGCGTAAGCGTGTCAGTGTTTCAGGTGCACTATTGGTATGCAGTGTAGACATCACCATGTGACCTGTTTGAGCCGCTTTAATTGCAATTTCAGCCGTTTCTAAATCTCGAATCTCACCGACCATCACAATATCAGGGTCTTGACGTAAGAATGACTTCAATGCTGCAGAGAAGGTGAGGCCGACTTTATTATTTACGTTGACCTGATTGATCCCTTCTAAGTTAATTTCCACAGGATCCTCGGCCGTTGAAATATTGGTATCTTCACGGTTGAGAATATTTAAACCTGTATATAGAGATACGGTTTTACCGGAACCCGTTGGACCGGTAATGAGTAGCATGCCTTGTGGTTTTTCTAAAGCCTGCATGAACAGTTCTTTTTGATCCGGTTCATAACCCAACGCATCAATCCCTAGCATCGCACTAGATGGATCAAGGATACGTAGAACAAGTTTTTCACCAAACAATGTCGGTAAAGAGTTTACACGGAAGTCGATAGCTTTGTTCTTTGACAGCTTTAACTTGATACGACCGTCTTGAGGTATACGCTTTTCCGAGATGTCCATTTGTGACATGACTTTTAAACGTGAAGCGAGTCGTGTAGCGAGCTGTAATGGCGGATTTGTAATTGTTCTTAACACGCCATCGACACGGTAGCGGACGCGATAGGTTTTTTCGTAGGGTTCAAAATGTAAGTCAGATGCACCCATACGAATTGCGTCGACTAGCAGCTTATTGATGTATTTAACAATCGGAGCTTCATCCCCCGTTGCCTCATCTTCATCTTCTTTCGCTGGATCAATAGTTTCCTGTTCTAAATCAAGATCAAAGTCATCATCAAAGTCAAAAGTACTTTCTTCAGCAAAGTTCTGTTCAATTAACTTTTCAAGTTTGTCATGTTCAACAATAACTGTTTCGGTATTCAGCTTACTACCAAATCGAATGGCATCCACTGCTTCAATATTGGTGGGATTACTGATCGCAACGAATAATAAATTGCCATGTTTAAAAATAGGCAAAATACGATGCTTGGTAATGAGTTTATCTTCAAATTCATCACGTATAATTAAAGACGTATCATAAGTTGAAATATCAAAAACCGGTTCACCAAACTCTATCGAGATGGTTTCTGCGATCAGGCGTGCTGAAAGGTGATATTCCTGAATCAAATGCGGCACGATATCTTGATGAGCCTTTTTTGAATTTTGCAGCGCTGCTTGCATTTTTTCGGCAGACAGATGCCCTTCGTCAACTAAGCGACGAATAAACCCCGTAAATCTTGAAGAACCTTGAACTGCTGTCATGCTTTTACTTGCCTATGCTTCAGTCTGTTTATAATTGGTATAGCAAAATTATACTTTTGTTGCACAAAAATACCATATCTTAAAGTGTTGTCACTAGCTAAGAATTGGTAAAAAGCATGAACCAGTCCTTAAATCTGCTTAATTTTTTTACAGAAAAGTGAAGATCTTGGAATGACTGGTGTGCTTCGAAGATGCAAATGTGTTGAAATTTATCTTCAAAATTATGAATTACGTGTAGAATGTGCCCGATTTCATCTTTGTCATGTGGGATAAATATGTCGGGTTCGACGATTACGCCTTGGGTAGTGGGTAACTGGAAAATGAACCCATTGCAAGCCGATGCTGGCGCACTTCTTAAGAATTTTAAGCAATTATTAGATGAACAAAATATTGCTGAAGCGGCATGTCATATTGGGGTTGCACCAACAGCTATTGCTTTGACCACGGTGCAAAATGAATTAGCACAAGCAAGCCGTAATATTATGACCGTTGCACAAGACGTTTCTCGCTTCGCAGGTACCGGCGCATATACGGGTGAGCTCAGTGCAGAGCTATTAAAAGATTATGGTGTTGAGTTTGTACTGATTGGTCATTCGGAACGCCGTGAAATATTCGCTGATCAACCGCATATCATTAATGAAAAAGTAAATAATGCATTAAACGCAGGTTTGACTGTGATTTATTGTGTGGGTGAAAGCTTGGAACAACGTGAAAGCGGTCAAGCAGAACAGGTTGTGTTACAGCAAATATGTGATATTGCTGCTGTCGTACAAGCAGAGCAGTGGAAACAAATTGTGGTTGCTTATGAGCCAATTTGGGCTATTGGCACAGGTAAAACGGCGTCACCTGAAGATGCGCAAGCGATGCATGCTAAAATTCGTGAAGGTTTAAGCCAAATCACCCCAATGGGACTTCATACTGCGATTCTTTATGGTGGTAGTGTAAAACCTGAAAATGCAGTAGAGTTGGCAGCCTGTCCAGATATCAATGGTGCGCTGGTCGGTGGTGCATCATTAAATGCAGAGTCGTTTTATAAAATTGCTCAAGCATTTGCAAATACAAAATAATTAGGAGTTCAGCATGCATACGTTTGTGCTGGTGGTACATATTATCTTAGCGATTTTAATGATCGTGCTGATTTTAGTTCAGCATGGTAAAGGCGCAGATGCGGGTGCATCTTTTGGTGGCGGCGGTGCTGCAACTGTCTTTGGTGCATCTGGTTCGGGCAACTTTATGACCCGTTTGACTGCGATTTTAACGGCTTTGTTCTTCGTTACGAGCTTGACACTTGCGGTGTTTGCAAAGAAACAAACGACAGATGCATATAGCTTAAATGCGATTTCTTCAGTACCGACTGCGCCAGCAAAATCGGCTGAAACTTCGCCAACTGCACCAAAAAGCTCTGAATAATTTATTTAGCGCTTTCTTTTTTGACGTGTTGCGACTAGAATGCGTCACAGCTGCGGTGGTGGTGGAATTGGTAGACACGCTACCTTGAGGTGGTAGTGCTTTCGGGCGTGGGGGTTCAAGTCCCCCCTTCCGCACCAACTTATAATCCAGAACATAAGTTGGTGTATGCAGCTAAACTCTGTTGATGCGGGATGGAGCAGTCTGGTAGCTCGTCGGGCTCATAACCCGAAGGTCGTTGGTTCAAATCCAGCTCCCGCTACCAATCAATTCTATTTTTAAGATGCAAACTTTTAAATGGACAGCTTTTAAAGCTGAGAGAACTATTTGCATATTGATGCGGGGTGGAGCAGTCTGGTAGCTCGTCGGGCTCATAACCCGAAGGTCGTTGGTTCAAATCCAGCCCCCGCTACCAATCTTATATAGCACACAATCTATATAAGCAGTTTATCTGAAAGTCATTGTGATGTTGATGCGGGATGGAGCAGTCTGGTAGCTCGTCGGGCTCATAACCCGAAGGTCGTTGGTTCAAATCCAGCTCCCGCTACCAATCCTCTGAGATGCAACTCAGTAGGGCAATTCTTCAGGTTGTTTTAGATTGAAAATGACCAAGAAATTGTATATAATTTTTGCATGTTGATGCGGGATGGAGCAGTCTGGTAGCTCGTCGGGCTCATAACCCGAAGGTCGTTGGTTCAAATCCAGCTCCCGCTACCAAGTTTCTAAAAGAGGCTCACAACTAGGTGGGCCTTTTTGCACAGTGGACTATGGTTTTCTGTGTAATAATGGGGCGATTTACGCCCTTTTTTATTGGCTATCGTGTAGTGTCGACAGTATTTTGGTCAAACCGTCATGTTTCACTACTACTATAGTTTTGCATTGGTCTGTAGTGGTCATTTCGACCATCGAATCGCACAAATTTGACGAGAGTAAATGAAGCTATCAAATAAAACTCAAGCACTTCAGGACTTAATTGCCCCAGCGGTGCAAGCATGTGATGTAGAACTTTGGGGGATTGATTTCCAACCTCAAGGTAAGCGTTCACTGTTACGTATTTATATCGACCGTGAAGTTGATGAAAATGCAGAACCTGTCATCAATGAAGATGGCGAAGTTGAGCAAGGCCGTGGTATCGGCGTGCAGGACTGTGTTCGTGTCACTCAGCAAGTGGGTGCGATGTTGGATGTACATGATCCAATTTCAGGCGAATATGCATTGGAAGTGTCATCTCCAGGTTGGGATCGTCAGTTCTTTAAATTGGAACAAATGACGGCATACATTGGTCAGCAAGTCGCTTTGCGTTTGATCAGTGCTGTGGATAATCGTCGTAAATTCCAAGCCAAACTTGTAAGCGTAGACCTTGAAAGCGAAATGATTCAGGTTGAAGTTGAAAAGCAACAAGTGTTGGATATTGACAGCCACAATATTGATAAAGCAAATCTGGTTTTCCAAGATTAATTTAATAAATAAGAATCTGAACGAATAGGTGACTTATGGCTCGTGAAATTCTTACCGTAGTAGAAACGGTTAGTAACGAAAAAGGTGTAAGTCGTGATGCAATTTTTGAAGCGCTTGAACAAGCTTTAGTTGCAGCGACTAAGAAGAAATTCTACGAGGGAACTCACTCGGAAGAAGCTCGTCTACGTGTAGAAATCGACCGTCGTACTGGTGATTACCGTACTTTCCGTCAATGGGAAGTGGTTGCCGACGAAGATCACGAAATGCCAGCATGCCAAGATGCGATCTCTGATGTAGATCCTGCAAAATGGGCAATTGGCGATATTCGTGAACTTGAAGTTGAATCGATTGATTTCGGTCGTATTGCGGCACAAATTGCGAAACAAGTGATTGTTCAAAAAATTCGTGAAGCAGAACGTGCATTAATTGCAGATGCTTACGAGTCTAAAGTTGGTGAACTCATCTACGGTGAAGTGAAAAAACAAACCAAAGATGGCTTTATCATTGACTTAGGTGACAATGCAGAAGCATATCTTGCGCGTGAAGAAATGATCGCTAAAGAAATTCTACGTCCTAAACAACGTGTAAACGCGATTTTGTTTAATGTGAACCGTGAAGGCCGTGGTGCTCAGTTATTACTTTCTCGTTCTAAACCAGAAATGCTCATCGCATTGATGAAGAAAGAAATTCCTGAAATTGCTGAAGAAATCATTGAGATTAAGGCAGCTGCACGCCAACCTGGCGTTCGTGCTAAAATCGCTGTGAAAACAAACGATCACCGTATTGATCCTGTAGGTGCATGTATTGGTATGCGTGGTACACGTATCCAAGCGGTTCAGTCAGAGTTAAATGGTGAGCGTATTGATGTAGTCGTTTGGTCGGATGACGCGGCACAGTACATTGCAAGTGCTTTAGAGCCTGCTGATGTATCAGGTATCGTGATTGATGAAGAAGAACGTACTGCAGATATTATTTTTGCAACGAGTGATCAGTTAGCGCGTGCAATTGGCTCTCAAGGTCAAAACGTACGCTTAGCATCTGAATTGACTGGTTACAAGCTCAATATGATGCTTGAAGAAGAATATCACGCACGCCAACAAAACGAAGCGCAACAATATTTAGATATGTTTGTTACACGTCTAGATATTGATGAAGACTTAGCGATGGCGTTAGTTGAAATGGGTTTCACATCATTAGAAGAAATCGCGTATGTTCCTGCGGAAACATTCGATGAGATCGAACTTGATGCTGAAACTGTTGAAATGCTACAAGGTCGTGCAAAAGAAATTGCATTGGCTGATGCATTGAAGCAACAAGAAAACATCCAAGAGCCAAGCGAAGAGCTTGCTGCAATGGAAGGCGTGACTAAAGAAATCGCATATGCGCTTGCCGCTCGCGGTGTGGTAACTGTAGATGATCTTGCAGATCAAGCCACTGACGATATCTCTGATATCGAAGGTTTAGGTGCTGAAAAAGCAGGTCAACTTATTATGAAAGCGCGCGAATCATGGTTTAACTAGGAGGTAATATATGACGGACAAGTCGATTAAGGAGTTAGCTCTCAGCGTGGGTCGTCCAGTTGAGAAGCTACTGGAACAGGTTCGTGATGCGGGTTTACCACAAACTAAACCTGACGATATTATCTCCACTGAACAACAAAATGCCCTCGTTAACCATTTGAAAAAAGTTCATGGTCAGGATGCGGGCAATGCAGGACAAATCACGTTGAAACGTAAAACTACCAGTACTGCTAAAGTGGCGAGTACATCGGGCAAGGCAAAAACGATTAATGTAGAAGTTCGTAAGAAACATACATTTGTTAAACCGGATCCTGAGCAAATTAAAGCTGAAGCATTAGCGAAAGCACAAGCTGACCAACAAGCACGTAAACAGGAACCTAAGGTTGAAGTGAAAGCTGAAGAACCGAAGCAACAACCAGTATCTAAAGCGAAACAAGCTTTAGAAGCAATGCGTGCTGCTGCGAAGCAAGAACATGCGAAGCAAGAAACACCGAAAGCTGCGGTTGTTGTAAAACGTAAGTCAAACAACAAGCCAATTACAAAACCTGTTGAAACTCTAGAACAGAAAAAAGCACGTGAAGCTCAAGCAGCACAATTGAAAGCTGTAGAAGAAGCGGCGCGTCGTAAAGCCGCTGAAGAAGCGCAACAACGTACGCTTGAGCAAATGCGTCAAATGGCGTCTAAGTATTCTAACGAAGACACTACTGCGACCATTCGTGTTGTAGATGATTCTCCGCTTGCTGCCGGCCTTGTAGGTCAGGCATATGAAGATTCATTTGCGAAAGAAGACCGTGAAATTAAACGTGGTACCAATACCAACAATTCACGTTCACCTAAAAAAGGTGGTCGTCGTGGCGAAGAGCAATCTTTCCGTGATAACTCACATAAACGTGGTTTAAAAACAAGTCAAGCGAACAAGCATGGCTTTGAAAAACCAGTTAAAAAACAAGTTTATGATGTTGAAATTGGTGAAACAATTGTTGTTGCTGACTTGGCTGCGAAAATGGCGGTTAAAGTTCGCGAAGTTATCAAATCACTCATGAAAATGGGCGAATTGGTTACTCAAAACCAAGCGATTGATCAAGAAATTGCAGCACTTGTTGTTGAAGAAATGGGTCACAATCCAGTACTTGTTTCGGATACACAAGCAGAAGACAACTTACTTGAAGCAGCTGAAGAAGCGCGTGGTGTCCAAACCACTCGTCCGCCAGTTGTGACAATTATGGGTCACGTTGACCATGGTAAAACATCACTTCTTGACCGTATTCGTCGCTCTAAAGTGGCTGCAGGTGAAGCAGGTGGTATCACACAGCATATTGGTGCTTACCATGTGAAAACTGAAAAAGGTATTATTACTTTCTTAGATACACCGGGACACGCAGCATTTACTGCAATGCGTTCACGTGGTGCGAAATCTACAGATATCGTAGTGTTGGTTGTTGCAGCAGATGATGGTGTTATGCCACAAACTGCGGAAGCGATTGACCATGCACGTGCAGCAGGTACGCCAATTATTGTTGCTATCAACAAAATGGATAAAGAGTCTGCTGATCCAGATCGCGTATTGAATGAGTTGACGACGAAAGAAATCGTACCTGAGCAATGGGGCGGTGACGTTCCAGTGGCAATGGTTTCTGCGCACAGCGGTGCAGGTATCGACGAACTTCTTGACTTGATCTCAATTCAAGCCGAACTTCTTGAGCTTAAAGCATCTGAAGAGGGTGCGGCACAAGGTGTTGTAATTGAAGCACGTGTAGACAAAGGACGTGGTGCGGTAACATCGATTCTTGTTCAAAACGGTACATTGAAAGTGGGTGACCTTGTTCTTGCAGGTTCGTCATACGGTCGTGTACGTGCAATGACAGATGAAAATGGTCAACGTATTAAATCTGCTGGTCCTTCGATTCCTGTGGAAATCTTGGGTCTACCAGAAGCGCCAATGGCGGGTGATGAAGTTCTTGTTGTAAATGACGAGAAAAAAGCACGTGAAGTTGCTGATGCGCGTATGGATCGTGAACGTCAAAAACGTCTTGAGCGTCAATCTGCGATGCGTCTTGAAAATATCATGGCGTCTATGGGCAAGAAAGATGTGCCTATTGTCAACGTGGTATTGAAAACAGACGTACGTGGTACTTTGGAAGCATTACACGTTGCACTTGCTGAACTTGCAACTGATGAAGTGAAAGTACGTATTATTGGTTCAGGTGTTGGTGCGATCACTGAGTCTGACGTAACACTTGCTGAATCATCAGAAGCGGTTCTTCTCGGCTTTAACGTACGTGCTGATAATACTGCACGTCAAAAAGCTGATGCTGATGGTATCGACATTCGTTACTACTCGATCATCTATCAATTAATTGATGATGTGAAAGATGCGATGAGCGGTAAATTAGCGCCTGAACACCGTGAAACAATTCTTGGTGTTGCTGAAGTACGTGAAGTGTTCCACTCAAGTAAATTCGGTGCTGCTGCAGGTTGTATGGTACTTGAAGGTACATTACACCGTAATAAACCGATTCGCGTATTACGTGATGACGTGGTGGTATTCCAAGGTGAGCTTGAATCTCTTCGTCGCTACAAAGATGTGGTTGAAGAAGTTCGTGCCGGTATGGAATGTGGTCTTGCGGTGAAAGGCTATAAAGACATCAAAGCACAAGATAAGATTGAAGTGTACGATGTTCAATTAATTAAACGGAGTCTTTAATGGCGGGTAGTCAACGTCTGAAGCGTATGGCGGATACAGTACAACGTGAGTTGTCAGAACTGATCCGTCAGGAGCTGAAAGATCCACGCTTAGGTGGTCTCGTGACCATCTCTGCCGTGAAGGTGAGCCCAGACTTAGGATATGCCGAAGTTTATGTGACTGTAATGGGTCGTGAGCTAGGCGATGAGCAAAGTGAAGCCGCAAATAAAGAGACTTTAGATGTCTTGAATAAAGCATCTGGTTTCTTGCGTCATGAACTAAGCCGTCGTATCAAAACACGTATTACGCCACGTTTGCGTTTCCATTACGACAAAACAAATGCTTATGGCAACTATATGTTTGGTCTAATTGCGGAAGCGGTCAAGGACTTACCTCCTACTGACGAAGCAAAAAAAGATGATTAATAATTCAGTTCGCTGAATGAAAAAAGCCACCTTTGGGTGGCTTTTTTATGTTTGAATAACGGTAATTTAAAAACTCAATCACTTTAAAATTATAATATGCCAATGAAAGACAGGTCGAACATGATATTTAATCCGCCTATCTGTAAAAACAATGAAATGAAAAAAAATCATGCTATTGAGCAGCATATTACTCATCACTATGCCAAGTTGGGCATGTTTAAATACCTATGTAGAAGATTTTTATACATCTGATTCACAAAAAGAAAATCAACTTGAAGAAGATCATGATGAGAAATTGAATAACTTTGTACCAAGGCATCCTAGCCCAATAGACTATCAAGCAGAAATTGATTATGCCGTACATCAGATCTACGCAGGTCGTCACGATTTAGCCATTAAGGTTTTAAGTGAAATTGAAAATGAGCATCCAGGTTTACCGAAGATGACAGTGAATTTAGGCACAGCTTATGAGTTGATCGGCAATATTAAACTGGCCAAAAGATGGATTGCTGAAGGTATGAGACGTGATCCAACGATTCACCTTGGAAGTGAATGGATTCATCTGAATATTTTAGAAGCCAAAACCAAGCGCGCGACACCAAAATATTTTCATGAATATCCATTGTTAAATGTACATTATGGAACAGGCTATGTTCCTGATGGACATTGGAGTGATCAGCGCAAACCCACAACAGCGGAATACGATGCCATACGAGAACAGGTCAGCTTACAAATCAGTGAGCGGAAGAATTTTGTTTCAAGACAGGATGCCGTGATGGCACAGCTGTTTTATGAATTGGCGAATCTTGAGATGAGCCAGAATCAGCCTGGCTGGTATAACAATTTTCAAAGTAGTTTTGAGACTAACTTACTGATTGATTTAGCTAGGCAGTATGGTTTAAAAAAAACACCGTATAACCAAAAACGTTTGCAATATATGGCTCAAGGGAATGTAATTGAGAAATTATGGATGAAAATTAAAGACTTTTGGGCTATAAGGGATAATCAAACTGGATCTAGATTTAATCCAGATCCTCTGGTTTTGAATGGAGTTTAGAGTGAAATGCACGGCGCCGGGTTCGCTGCCAAGGAAGAGGGCGATTCAGAGCTTCTGGTGCATCACCACTCATCGAGCGTAATCGTAAATGTAATGCCGCTTGTGCCATGAGGTTTGCAGAAACTGGTGCAGTGATAAAGGCGAAGAGCGTGATCAGGATTTCTGCAAAACCAAAACGGCCTTGAAATGCTGCATAAATAATTGCAGCAATTAGAAAACTTCCTAAGCCTAAGGTGCTCGATTTGGTTGGTGCGTGCAGTCGCATAAATAAGTCGGGTAGGCGAACCATGCCAATACCGCCGACTAACATGAAAAAAGCGCCAATAACCAAAAAAATCGAGACCAAAATTTCCATGACTAATTGCATATTTATGTACTCCTAGTCGATGACGTGGCCAGTGGTGAAATAGCGTGCTAAAGCGGCCGTGGATACAAACCCAAGCATGGCAACCAATAAAGCCCCTTCAAACATCGATGTACTTGCCCAATAAATACCTAAAATGACAATTAAACAAGTGGCATTTAAAAATAAGGTATCTAAAGCAAGTAGTCGGTCCACAACTGAGGGTCCCATCACCAAGCGAATGAGACACAGTAACATCGAGATCGTCACAGCAACTAAACAGATGCCAAGCGCATACGGTAAAATTGTCATGCGGATTCTCCTGTATCAGCGCCAAAAATGAGGATGAGAGGGCGTTCATAGCGCTCTTTAATGGTTTGAATTTCCGCTTCAGGGTCATCCGTGCTCAGCGCATGGACCAAAATATCACCACGGTCTTGGTCAATTCCGGCAGACACCGTACCGGGTGTGGTGGTGATGATCATCGCAAGCAGAGAATTGACTTCTTCATGCTGTGTATCGAGAGGAACACGGAACCATTTCGGATGCAATTTATGTGTCGGACCAAGGACTAGTTTTGCAACATGGATATTACTGACAATAATATCCCATAACACCACAAAGAATAGTTTACATGCTGCCAGCCAGTTGATATTGGGTGTTCGATCAATAAAAGGGCGAACCATTCGCGGAATAACAATGGCTAAAACCAAGGCCATGCATAGTGTGGCTGCATCTAGACTGTGCGCTAACATCACCCAGCTCAGACCAACCATGACTGATACCAATGGATGCGGAAACCAGCGATTTAATACAGGTGTTTTCGCCATGTTAAGGTGCCTCCATCGGTTTTAGTTGGGTCTCTTCAGGTAGTTTTTCTTCTTGTTGCTGTCCCTGAATTTGGCGTTGCTTATACTCAGAAATATGCTCGCCATGTAGCGTTTCAGGTGCAATCAATGCAGGAATGAGGTGTGCATTTGGATCGGCTGATTCACCACCATATTTAGTTTCAGGTAAATTTTCAGGATCATAAGGTTGAACACTGATGATTTGACCTTTTTCATCCTTTTTTAGCAGCAATGATTCATATAATGGATTGTCTTGAATTTGCTGCGCAGTTTTGTAGGTATAGTCATAGATCGGTGCAGCAAAAACCATATATCCCACAAGCGCTGTTAACAGCAGATAAATGGTTTTGTCATTACGAAGCGGTGCCTTATTCGGCAAAGCCTGATAACGCTGATATTCTTCAGTATCAATATCATCTTCTGGGCGAGATGAACGCCAGAAAAGCACAAAACCAACTCGAGTGAATGCGATAATACTGAGTAAACTCACCAACAATACGATCAAAATAATCATAATTTGGTAAGGTGAATTGGCCGTTGCTTGCAAGAGAAATACTTTACCCAAAAATCCACTAAATGGCGGTAGACCAGCCATCATCAACGCAATGATGAAATAGCAAACAGCAACGGTATTATGCTGTTTCATACGGGGCGCAATTTTAAAATGATCTTTAAATTCGCCACGTTGTGAGGTAATCCAACCCGAGAGAATATAAAAAGCTGCACCAATGATGGTACTGTGAATCAGGTAATAAAGCCCCGCAGCCCATGCATCCGTATTAAAGAGTGAAATCGCAACCAATATTGTCCCGATAGAAGACAAAATCATAAAACCGACAAAACGACGTAAGCGATCCGTTCCGATAGCACTATAGGCACCATAGAGCGAGGTTACTAAGCCAATCGGTAACAACCACTGTTGTAAGATTTCACGGCTAATCCCATCGTCAAACACAGTACCATTGACACGGAGAATGGCATAGATGCCGACCTTGGTCATGATAGTGAATAAGGCTGCGACAGGCGTGGTTGCCACAGCATAGGTCTTTGGTAACCAGAACCCTACAGGCAGCATTGCAGCTTTGATGCCAAAGACAGTGAACAGTAACAATGCACCAGCCACAGCAATACGATGTTGATCCGCTTCAAGCAAAGGCATAAGTCGTGCAACATCAGCCATATTTAAGCTACCTACACTGCCGTAAATCATCCCGAGTCCAATCAGGAAGAGGGCAGAGGCAAATAGGTTAATGGTGACGTAATGAATACCAAGCTGAAAACGTGCTTTGCCTTGACCATGTAAGAGCAAAACATACGATGCCATCAGCAGGATTTCAAAGAACACAAACAGGTTAAATAAATCGCCTGTCAGGAACGCACCACACAAACCCATCAGTAAGAAATGGCACATGGCATGGAAATAACGACCACGTTCGTCCCATTCTTTGCTAGCAAACCACATCACTGGCACAGCAAGTCCATAGGTTAGCACCAACATGAAAGCAGAGAGTCGATCTAAGACTAAAACGATGCCGAATGGTGCGGCCCATTCACTCAAGTTATAAACCAAAACTTGACCAGAGCTGGCAATCATCAAATAACTGATGGATGTGATCAGTCCGAGGATACCAGAGACATAACTGATTCCGCGACGCCAAGGTTGTCGCCAGTCATGCGCCAACGAGCCAGAACCGGGGTTGCCCAGCAGGACTAAAATAAATGCAGTAATTGCAGGAATTAAAATACTGAAAATCGGGCTATGCGTAGTCCAAAATTGGATGAAGTCATGCATTATGGCTCATCCTCCCGCGGGTCAATTTGCGGTATTTCTTCTTTGGAGTCCACATGATCTGTTCCAGTTTCATAGCGGCTACGCAGAGCCAATTGTACGATAAAGGCAGTGGTCGCAAAGCCAATCACAATGGCTGTCAGGACCAAGGCTTGTGGTAAAGGATCGGTCGCTTTGGTGGTTTCAGTTAACACGGCAGGTGCGTTGACATGAATACGCCCCATGACAAATAAAAATAAGTTCACGGCATAGCCAATCATGGCTAAACCCAGTACGACAGGAAAGGTACGTGCCCGCAAAATCAGGTAGACCCCTGTTGCAGTCAGTAAGCCAATGGCTGAAGCGAGTAAAAATTCTAAACTAATCATCTTATTCGCCTCTTGGAACTGGACCAGACATACTCGAGTGACGCGAGTCGCCTAAGACGGAAATCATTAACATCGTCGCGCCCACAACGGTGATGTAGACACCTGTGTCGAAGAGGGCAGCGGAGGCAAGGTGCATTTCACCTAAAATGGGTGGCGATACATAGATATGAGCACTGGTCAGGAATGGACGCCCCCATAGCCAAGCCGCGATACCTGTCAGCCCCGCAATGGTTAAACCAATACCAATCCAAACTTCATATAAGCGACCTGATTTTGCACCAATCAGTTGTTCAGCACGGTCTTGGCCGAGCGCAATATATTGAATCACTAAGGCTAAAGAGGTAATTAAGCCTGCAATAAAGCCACCGCCTGGTAAATTATGACCCCGTAGGAAAATATATAAGCTGATGACGAGTGCTAAAGGCAAAATCCATGATGATGTAATACGGAACATCAGTGGTGACGGATTAAAACGATAGGTCAGACCTTGCGTAATGGTGGTACCATGAGCACGCATACCATCCATCATGCACAGCGTACCAATTGCGGCAATTCCCAGTACGGTAATTTCACCAAAGGTATCGAAGCCACGGAAGTCGACCAAGATCACGTTGACCACATTGGTACCACCACCAAGTGGGATGGATTGCTGCATAAAGAACCATGAGATGGAATTATGATCGCGGGTCATGATCAGCCATGAAATCCATGCGATCCCTAAACCTGCAATAATCGCAATTATTGCATCTCGCCAACGACGAGACACACTCGACTCATAAGGTGTGAGCTGTGGTAATAATGATAAGCTCATGAGTAAGAGCACGGTGGTCACCACGTCAACAGTAATCTGCGTGAGCGCCAAATCTGGAGCGGAGAAACAGATAAACACCATAGTCACAACCAGACCGACTGCACCACTGATGAGGACGGCTTTAATCCGTTCATGGTGGAACCAAAGCATCATCCAACATGCAGAGAATAATAATAGCCACAGAACGATTGCGATGATTGGTGCATGTACCAGTTCACGGCTGCCTGTGCCGATGCCTTGCAGCCAAAATGGAACGATGACGATGGCCACACTAAAGATCAAAATCCATAATAAATAGCTTTGTAATTTGCCATTTTCAGTAAAGCGACGGAACTTTCTTGAGCTGAGTAATAGATGCTTTAAAAATAAGTCGAACAGCACTTTACCTTGTAATCGACCCAAAAGTGGATCTAAGTCGATCCGGCGTAATTTGCCGCCCTTCGCCAATGCGAAATAGAAAACTAAACCACCCAAGAGTGCAATCACGCTCATCAAAAGGGGGGCATTTAAGCCATGCCAAATCGCTAAATGTGTACCTTCAAACGTAGGGTTTTGAATACTCGCACGTGCTGTGCTGTTGACTATATGCTCAACCAATAATGCAGGGAAGAGTCCAACTAAAATACATAGAGCAGCCAGTAAGGTCGCAGGAGCACGCATGCCAAACGGTGGTTCATGCGCTTCTTTATTGGGAACTTCTTTCCCTAATGGACCATCAAAAAATACCCCATGAACCAAACGTACCGAATACGCGACAGCAAAGATACCGGCAAAGGTGGCAATGATGGCTGACACGATCATCACTGGCCCAGTCAGGTTGGCTAATAGTTCAGTAAAGAACATCTCTTTAGAAAGGAAACCATTGGTTAATGGGACGCCTGCCATAGAGGCCGCAGTGATCATGGTCAGCGTTGCTGTAAACGGAAGTAATTGCCATAAACCAGAGAGTTTTCGTAAATCACGTGTGCCTGATTCGTGGTCAATAATCCCCGCGATCATAAACAAGGCTGCTTTGAAGGTCGCATGGTTAATGATATGGAAAATGGCAGCGGAAACTGCGAGGGGAGAGCCGATCCCGAGTAAGCAAACAATCAGACCTAAATGACTGATGGTGGAATAGGCTAACAGCCCTTTTAAATCTTCTTTGAAAATGGCAAAGAAGGCCGCCATACATAAGGTAAATAAGCCAATAAAGGTGACCAAGTTGTGGTACAACGCCGCGCCTGCAAAGATCGGCAATAAGCGCGCAAGCAGGAAAATTCCGGCTTTTACCATCGTGGCAGAGTGTAGATAAGCCGAGACGGGGGTCGGTGCCGCCATGGCATTTGGCAACCAAAAATGGAAAGGGAACTGCGCACTTTTGGTAAATGCCCCCATTAAAATTAATAGCAGTGTGGGCACAAAAAGCGGATGCTGCTGAATTTGGCTACCCATCGTCAGGATTTGATCAATCTGATAGGTGCCTGTGATTTGCGCCAGCAGAACAAAACCACCCAACATACATAGACCACCCATGCCTGTAATGGTCAAAGCCATTCGAGAGCCACGCTGAGCTGCGTCGTAATTGCTCCAATAACCGACCAAAAGGAAAGATGAAATACTGGTGAGTTCCCAAAAAATAAGTAATAAAATTAAATTATTAGACAATGAAATGCCGAGCATGGCAGCCATGAATAGCATCAATAAAACATACAGTTTACTGAGCGAATTCTTTGGACTTAAATAATAGTAGGCATAGATATAAATTAAGGTGCCGATCCCCGTAATGAGCAGGGAAAACAACAAGCCCAGTGCATCGAGACGGAAACTGAAATCAATGCCAACTTGAGTGAGCCACGGCCAAGTTTGAATGATGGTTTTGCCATTAAAGACATCTGGGGCCTGACTCAATAATAAAACTAAACTGCTGAGGCTGACGCCAATCGCCCCTAAAGCTGTTACCCCGCGAGAGAATTGCTTCAACCACGAGACAAGTGTTGTGCCTAGTATTAACGGTAACAATATAATAATCGGTAGCACACTCGTATCCATTGTCATGATTAGGCGGTGAAACCTAGGTGTATTTCATCTTTCAAGGATTACAGGACAGCAAAGAGCAGTCCAAAAATTCAATCTTGAAAGCCATGTGTGTCAAAAAAAATTAAAAACAAGCTGTGTTGCGCAACTCGTGAAGCGATAGCAATTTCCGATGTTACTATGAAAATTGCAAATAAAACCGATCATATTACATGCGTAAAACAACATCAATCTTTTTTATGACCCACTTACACATTATACGCCTGACGAAACTGTCTAGACATCTATTGCGGCCTTGTTGCTGAATATTTAAACATAAAGGCTATGGATTACACTCAGTAAATCAACCTCAGTATTTTTAACTCAGCGGTTGGATAGTAACGTCCTGATCACCTCGCTGTGATAAAGCCCTTACCAATTCTTGTTGCTGTTGCTCGGTCAGTTGTGTCTGAATTAATTGCAACATGTGCTGGATGGTATCCGGATTGTTTAGCGGCTCATTTAATTCAGTCTCTTCAGTTTTAGGTGGAAGCGATGGTTTAGATCCGAGTTGCAACTGCTGATAAATTTGATCATAGGTTTCTTGTAGTTTTTCAGGCTGAATCTCACTGAGCTTTTTATTCTGTAATTGTAAGCACTGAAAGCGAGAAGCCTGTTCCATTAGTTCAGGACGGTTGCCGCTGGCAATGATTTGGAGTCGTGGAAACGCTTGATTTAAACGGGTCAAAATCACTTGAGTCATATTTTGATCGAGTTGGTGGTCTATGGTGTCGATCAATAAAATCCCGTCACCTTCTTGGCAAGGATATAAGCTATGAGGATTGAGTAGACACAGGCGACGTACAATATCACCAATTAAGGCCACAAGGTTGCGCACACTATTCGATAGCTGTTGAAATAACATGTCTTTGCCTTGATAGCAGACCATTAACTGTAATTTGGGGTGATATTGCAGATAAATATTACTCACATCGGGCAACACGGTCTCTAAAGCTTGTTTTAATGATCTGAGTGATGGCGCGTGTAGGTCGGCCTGAGCTTGTGCTAGTTTATGCCCAAAAAGAGGCGTGTCTGATGCGTTGGGTATATCGGCTTGGGTTTTAGGATGTAATAAATTTTGAATTAATTCGGCACTTTGCGCATTTTCAATGTCGGATATTTCTCGAAACCACTCAAAAAAACGAATAAACGTGGTAAAGGGAATGGCCGATATTTCATAAGCATGCGAAGGCTGAAAAATAGCAGGATTATTTTTATTGAGAATATTCACATCGTTGACGAAACGTTCAGCAGGGTAATAGGCAATGAGTGGCAACCCTTGTAACGGATCAGCTTTGAGGGCTTTTTGATACAGCGCAACCATCGATTCTAATTGCTGTGTTTCGGCCTTACTGAGGCCGACGCCTTGACTGTTTAAGGTTTTGTACAATTGCCATGAACAACATTGTGGGTCTTGGTCTTGTTGATCACTTGAAAGCTGAAATGAGCCAATGTCTTCGGGAAAACTGACTTGAATATCAAGTTTCGATTGCAAGCGATTTAACATGATGTCTTGATCGAGCATTACCACGCCTGCGGTGCGTAAATCTTTATAACGTGCAGCGAACCAAGTGAGGGCCTGATAACTAAAGCGTAGTAGGGAGGTTTTTCCAGAACTTTGATCACCCAAAATTAAGGTAATCGGCAGATCGTGGTAATTAAAATTGAGGGTGATATCAGTAAAATGAAGGGTGTGCTTGAGTTGAATCGATTGTATTTTCATGGTGCACCTTTTACTGATTTATTGTTTATTCACCTTTTTCATCATACTAGCTGACCGCTTGCGCCAAAGATTTGGGCATTTGACGTTTTAAATGCTGCATCAAGTCATAAATATGATGGATATTTAAACTTACTTTAGCACGTGTGCAGGCCACGTAAAGTAACCGTAACTCTTCGTCACTAATTTTATAATCTTTATCGTTGAGCTTAAATTGGTAGTCATCTTCAATATGTACCCGATCCCATTCTAAACCTTTGGCTTTATGGGCGGTGGAGATGATGTAGTCGGCTTGATCAATCGGGGTGATTTTTGCCAGCGCCTTTTTCAGTGGGTCAGTACCGTGGTCATCGACCAACTTCACTAGCGGTTTAATATCGCTGCCGTCATTGGTTTCACAATATTCATGCACATCATGCCATGAGTTAAACCACGCAAGCTCTGGGACATCGACTACGCGTTTGCCTTGCTTGAGCATGGCTGCTGCATCGACAAAACGATTGAGTCGCGCATGATCTGCTTGCAGGCTGACCTTTTCGCCCTTAACCAAACCCGCCAATAACAGTTCCATCGCGCGTGCATTAGTACGACATAAAATGGCATCGCGCATCTTGGTATGAGGCTTATTAACCACTTTAGAGTTGAGTTGTGGATTACCCAATAACGGTACGGTTTCATTCAATGCGCCCAGCAGAGCATTGGCGTTCAAGGCAATTTCTTCACCAAAACGGAAAGACGTGGTTAAACGTGATTCAGGTAATGGGAGTTGCTGCATGGCATTGACTGCACCACGCCATGCATAAATTTGTTGATGCGCATCGCCAACATAGATGACTTGGGTATTCCGCTGTTTCAGTAAAATCCCTAGCATTAGCGGGTCAGCATCTTGAGCTTCATCGAACAGCACATAATCCGCAGGAATATTCGGTTCAGACAAAGCCCAAAGTTTTAAATAAATATCGTGTCCAATCCCTGCTGCATGGTTCGGATCAATCGACTCTAACCAACGACGTTCAATGGCAGGATATAAATGCTTTTGTAAGCTTTCGATATCGTCAGGATGCAGCCAACTCGGTGCTTGGAGATGTCGTGGGGCAGGGTACTGTGAACTGGTCGAACAGAAATAACTAACAGCATTTGCTACTAGACTCGCCAAACGCGAAGGCATGAGTACATATTTTTCATAACGACCGCCCATCATACGACGTAAGGTGATCGGTTCTAGTCGATATTCTTTGGCAATAAAACTCGGACTTAAACGTGGTAGACGTAGTTTGTCAGTCACTCCACGTGGAACACTACGATAAGCCAATGAGTGGAAGGTTCGACAGTCGACATTTTGATGAAAACGATTCTGTGCTTCGGTGGCAATGGCTTTGTTAAAGGCCAAGTACATGCCACGCCGCTGAGGCATGGCATCACTGATCATTTGCAGTGTGGTTGTTTTACCTGTGCCAGCATAGGCAATCACTTTAAATGATTTACCAAGACGTGCGTTATCTATGGCGGTGGCCTGCTCATAGGTCGCGGTCGGTTTTTTAAGATCTGGCACGGTTGCGTCTTAGTGCTGACGGTTGGCTTTTTCAACCAAACCGGAAAGGCCTTGACGACGAGCGAGTTCGTTAAGTACCAATTGAGGATCAATATCGAAATAACCCAACATCACAATGGTATGGAACCAAAGGTCTGCTACTTCGTAAATCAAATCGTTTTTGTTGTCTTCATTGGCTTCGATTTTGAAATCTTTAGCGGCAATGATGGTTTCAACACTTTCTTCACCGATTTTTTCTAAAATTTTATTCAGGCCTTTATGGTAAAGCTTTGCCACATAAGAGGACTCAGGATCAGCTTGTTTGCGTTCAGCCATCATTTTACCTAAGTAGTCGAGTACTTCGACTTGCTCAGATTGCGCATTGGATGCGTTCATCGCAAGGGTATGCGGATTTGCTGATTTTACACCATAAATTGCAGCAGGATCTTTCAATTGCGCATCGACAATTTCCCAGCCATTGGCAGTAAGCTTGCGGTAGAAGCATGACTCACGGCCGGTATGGCAGGCAATGCCGCCATGCTGTTCAATTTGTAGCACAATCACGTCAGCATCACAGTCCAAACGGATTTCATGTACGGTTTGGAAATGGCCAGATTCTTCACCTTTATGCCATAACTTATTGCGTGAACGTGAAAAGTACACCGCTTGATTTTTTTCTGCAGTTTGCGCCAACGCTTCACGGTTCATCCATGCCACCATCAATACGCGCCCACTTTGATGATGCTGTGCAATAGCAGGCACTAAGCCTTGTTCGTTAAATTTTACTTCATCGAGCCATTGCAGGTTGTTCATGAGGATTTCACCAATTCAAAAATCAAAAAATAAATGCCGCAGCATTTGAGCAGCATCATAGTGTAAGCCATCAAGAGAATGATGGGGAGTTAATTCTTAATCAAATTTTAAATTGCGCAGTTCAGCTGCAGAATCATCTGCAGGCTTGCGGGCAATGTCGGCATAATTCATTTGCCCAAATGCACCTGTTTTTAAGCCAGAAATCGTGATGGCCATTTCTTTGCGGAAAAACGGCAGCTGATACATGGAACGAAATGAAATATCACGCAGCGGCGCTGTCCAGCGATGATGTGATTGATAAAAAGGAGTCAGCAGGCGGCTAAAAAATTGGTAAAACCGCACGGACGGCAACCGCAGTTGATGATACTGCTGCCAGAGGTTTTGCAGTGAGGAATCCTGTTGATGTTGAAGTAGGGCCTGACTGATGGCCCATGCATCGAGCAGCGCCATATTGGCGCCTTGACCAAGCTGTGGACTCATGGCATGAGCCGCATCTCCTAAGATGCCGATACGGCCTTCACCGAGTTTGCTCAGCACCACATCACGATAGTTGGCAGACAGCCATTGTTGCGGATCATCAGGATGTGGAATCACATGCGCTAACCATTCTGCAACACTAGGCCAGCGTTTTGAAACCTCAAGCAGCCATTGCTGCTGCGCGCTCTTGGTTTTTAAGAATCCCGCTAAATCTGCTGTAGGTAAGCTCCAGAAAATGCTCGAAAGTCGCTGTTCAGGCTGTGTTGGAATTGCTCCTGTTGGCATCACACCCATCATGATATTGGAACGGTCATAGAACTGATGCAAGATTTGTGGATTGAGCACTTCGCATTCAGGCACGATAATCCACTTTGCACCCCAAGGATAGGCTTGGTTGAGCTTTTCCCATGCTTTAGGGCGTAAATGGCTGCGTGCACCATTGGCGATCAGCACGAGATCAAATTGACGTTGAAAGGTTTGATCTGTGGATTGCCCAATCACGTTTATACCGTCACTGGATTCTTGAAGTTCATGCACCTCATGCGCCATGCACCACTCAACGTGTTGAGGATACTCATGGACTTTGGATGCGAGGACATGACAGAGTGTGGCACGGTGAATGCCGAGTCCATATGAACGGTCATCGGCTTGTCGATAATGACTGTTAATCAGCAAGTCGCCGCCAGCCAGTTGACCTTCAAGACCGGTTACCACAGCACCTAGGCTTAAGGCATGTTCCAAAATGCCTAAATGTTCGAAAACTGCCAGTCCGGCAGGTTGTAATAATAATCCTGCACCCACAGGTTCAAGTTGTGAGACTTTTTCATATAAGCAGATCTGATGGCCTTGAGCAGCAAGCATTGCTGCAGCAGCCAATCCCGCAGTACCCGCACCGATGATGGCAATGTTTTGAGTTTTCATTGTTATAAAAGTTGATATTATCTCAGCCCAATGTAGCAAAGTTGCCGCATAAAACCCAATAAAAAAAGCCCTCTAAAGGGCTTTTTTAGGGGGGAATCAGGTCTTACCAGTGTTCACCAGGGAATAGGCGAGCATATGCTTTTTGTACCCAATTGAGTTTTTCTTGCTTACCAATAGACGCTGAAGAACTTGGGAACAAGTTATAACCAATCGACATGAGTTTGTTATTAATGTCAGGTGCAATGGAGTAGGTGATCGAAGCCAGACGGCCCAAATTGGTTGCCACTTTTTTCGGACGTTTCACGATGGCATAGGCAATCAGGTCAGTTGCTTGTTCTGGAGAAAGCGTTGGAACGTATTTATATATTTTGGTTGGGGCGATCATTGGCGTGCGCACCAATGGCATGTAGACCGACGTGATGGAAATATTATGTGAGTGAACTTCAGCGCTCAGGCAACGGCTAAAAGCATCTAATGCGGCTTTAGATGCAACATATGCAGAGAAGCGCGTTGCATTGGCCAATACACCAATCGAGCTGATGTTGATGATATGACCTTCACGACGAATCATCATTTTCGGCAGTAAATTCATCACCAAACGTACCGCGCCAAAATAGTTCAACTGCATAGTACGTTCAAAATCATGGAAACGATCGGTTGATTCATGTACGGCACGACGAATAGAACGGCCAGCGTTATTAATTAAGATATCAATATGATCGACGGAAGCGAGGATTTGTTGTGCCACAGCATCAATGGAGTCCATATCATTGAGGTCACATGGGAAAACATCGGCTTTACCGCCAGTGGCTTCAATTTCAGCTTTTACGGCATCGAGGGTTTCTTTGGTACGTGCAACCAGTAGAACATGTGCGCCTGCGTTGGCAAGGCGATGCGCTGTGGTTAAACCGATACCACTTGATGCACCGGTGATTAAAATGGTCTTACCGTTGACACGGTCAACGAAACGTTTCTCAAGTCTTGAATTCACGATGAGGTTCCCTGTTAAATCAGTTTTATTGTATTCATTTATCGGCCCGACAACGCTATGTGCAGGGCTGTTTTAAGTCAGCGGTATGATAGCGTTTTATTTAAAAAAATCCATATGATAAGTAATTGATAATAAAATAATATTTAGAGTTTTTACTCTAAATTAAAATCCCTATTTACTCAATTTTTAACACATAAATATGTGAAAGAGAAGTGCTTTTATCAACATCGTTGCAACCTAAAAAAGTCGATTTTCAAGATAAATAAAATTGTAAATAAATATAGAAGCAGGGCCATAGATGCCCAAAGTTGGAAGGCGGATTATGTGGGAGTGGTTATTTAAATGAAATGGAAATAAAAACAGGCCTTAAAAATAAGACCTGTGGATTGTGCAATTATGCTTTAAACAGCAGCTAAGGCTTGCTCTAAGTCGGCAATCAAGTCATCCGCATGTTCGATCCCAATCGATAAACGAACCATATCAATGCTGACCCCCGCTGCTTTGAGTTCATCTTTATTGAGCTGACGATGTGTCGTGGTCGCAGGATGGCAGGCTAAACTTTTGGCATCACCAATATTCACAAGGCGAGTAAACAACTGCAAGGCATCGATGAAACGTGTGCCACCTGCAAGGCCATCTTGAACGCCGAATGAAAGAATCGCAGATGGTTTGCCTTTGACATATTTTTGCGCCAAAGCATGTTGTGGGTGGTCTTTTAGGCCAGCGTAGTTAACCCATTTTACTTTTGGGTGTGCTTGTAAATATTCAGCCACTTTTTGC
This sequence comes from Acinetobacter sp. YH12063, assembly GCF_013419715.1. Classification (NCBI taxonomy): domain Bacteria; kingdom Pseudomonadati; phylum Pseudomonadota; class Gammaproteobacteria; order Moraxellales; family Moraxellaceae; genus Acinetobacter; species Acinetobacter sp. YH12063. The sequence continues at coordinate 110,957 of NZ_VOZO01000006.1, forward strand.
GCATTTTCAGTATGACGTTCCATGCGCAGGCTTAAGGTTTCCAAACCTTGTAAGATCAAAAACACATTGTGCGGGCTGATCGCAGCGCCCGTATTACGCAGTGGTACCACGCGCGCACGAGCAATGTAGGCTGCTTCACCTAAGGCTTCGACATAATTCACCCCGTGGTAGCTTGGATCAGCGGTATTCAGTGATTTAAAGCGTTCAGGATATTTGCCCCAAGGGAACTTGCCGCTATCGACGATGATGCCGCCGATCGAATTACCATGACCACCAATATATTTGGTCAATGAATGCACCACAATGTCGGCACCAAATTCAAATGATTTTTGCAGGACAGGAGTAGCAACGGTATTGTCGACCACCACAGGTATGCCAAACTCATGCGCAATTTTCGAAATTGCTTCGAGGTCAATAATATTGCCCAATGGGTTACCAATAGATTCGACAAAGACCAACTTGGTTTTGTCATCGATGAGGCTACGCAGCGCTTCGGGGTTTTGATAATCAAAGAAGCGAACTTCAATGCCTTGTTTCGGCAGGGTGTGGGCAAACAGATTATATGTGCCGCCATATAGGGTCGAAACTGAAGCGATATTGTCGCCTGCTTCAGCAATAGTTTGAATCGCATATGTAATGGCTGCCATACCAGAGGCTAAGGCCAAAGCGCCAATACCGCCTTCGAGCGCTGCAACACGCTGTTCAAGTACCGCTGTGGTTGGATTCATGATGCGGGTATAAATATTACCCTGAACTTTTAAGTCAAATAAATCAGCACCATGCTGTGTGTTATCAAAGGAATATGAGGTGGTTTGATAAATCGGCACCGCAACCGCTTTGGTGGTTGGCTCCGGTGTATACCCCGCGTGAATTGCTAAAGTTTCGTCTTTATATGTCATGATTACTTCATCTAAGAGAGCTAGTTTTTAAACAGTCTATCACTTATATATATGAATAAAAGTGCTTTATTTTTAAAATTAATATCATAATTATTCATATTGTTGAAAAATTTTCAGCTAAAGATGAGCGAAATCATGCTTAAAAACGCATGTTTAAATTTTGTTCGCCATTAAACTTGTAACAATGCATTGAAGGCGTGTGCGAAACCTTATTTTTTCACGACTTTATGCGTATAATAGCCGATTATTTTTTCGCTCAATTGAGCAGGGGCAACTTTGTGTTGTTCCGTATATGTTTTGACTATTGAGGAGTCCTAAGTGGCCCAATATATTTACACGATGAACCGTGTGTCGAAGATGGTTCCGCCTAAGCGCGAAATCCTGAAAGACATCTCTTTATCATTTTTCCCAGGCGCAAAAATTGGTGTGCTTGGTCTAAACGGTGCAGGTAAATCTACCTTGCTTCGTATTATGGCGGGCGTAGATAAAGATTTCTCAGGTGAAGCACGTGCTCAACCGGGTATCAAAATTGGTTACCTTGAACAAGAGCCGCCATTGGATGAAAGCAAAGACGTTCGCGGTAACGTTGAAGACGGTTTACGTGAACCGTTAGATGCTTTGGCGCGTCTTGATGAAGTGTTTGCAGAATATGCAGCAGAAGATGCTGATTTTGATGCACTTGCGAAAGAACAAGAGAAGTTAGAAGCCATTATCCATTCATGGGATGCACATAATATTGTGAACCAAATGGATCAGGCTGCTGCAGCGTTGAACCTTCCAGCTTGGGATGCAGATGTATCTAAGTTGTCTGGTGGTGAGCGCCGTCGTGTTGCACTTTGCCGTTTGTTATTGTCTAAACCAGACATGCTGCTTCTAGATGAGCCAACGAACCATTTGGATGCTTCATCAGTATCATGGTTGGAACGTTTCTTGAAAGACTTCCCAGGTACGATCGTTGCGATTACCCATGACCGTTACTTCTTGGATAATGTGGCAGAGTGGATTCTTGAGCTTGACCGCGGCATGGGGATTCCATACCAAGGCAACTATTCTTCTTGGTTAGAGCAGAAAAATGCCCGTTTAGAGCAAGAACAAAAGCAAGAAGAATCTTTTGCTAAAGCATTGAAAAAAGAGCTTGAATGGGTTCGTTCAAATGCTAAAGGTCAGCAAAAGAAAAACAAAGCGCGTATGGAGCGTTTTGAAGAGCTTAACTCACGCGAATTCCAACAGCGTAATGAAACGTCTGAAATCTATATTCCACCTGGTCCACGTCTAGGTAATAAAGTTGTAGAAGTTGAAGGTATTAGTAAATCCTTTGGTGACCGTACACTTTATAAAGACTTATCATTCGTTGTACCACCTTGTGCCATTGTGGGTATCGTGGGTGAGAACGGTGCGGGTAAAACCACATTGTTCCGTATGATGACAGGCGAACAACAACCAGATACAGGTACAGTTACACTGGGTGAGTCTGTTAAAGTGGCTTATGTTGGTCAGATTCGTGACACCTTAGATGACAACAAAACTGTTTGGGAAGAAGTTTCTGGCGGTTTAGATATCTTGAAAATTGGTGAATACGAAATCGCATCTCGTGCGTATATCGGTCGCTTTAACTTCAAAGGTCAAGATCAGCAAAAACGTGTAGGTCAATTGTCAGGTGGTGAACGTAACCGTTTACAACTTGCGAAAATCCTGCAAATGGGTGCAAACGTCATCTTACTCGATGAACCGTCAAACGACTTGGATATTGAAACTTTACGTGCGCTTGAAGATGCCATTCTGGTATTCCCAGGTACTGTCATGGTGATCTCGCATGACCGTTGGTTCCTCGACCGTATTGCTACGCACATCTTGTCATTTGAAGGTGAAACCCCTGAATTCTTCACGGGTAACTACCATGAATTTGAAGAATACCGCCGTAAACGTGATGGTGATGACCTTGTTGCAAAGCGTCAAAAATACCGCAAAATTGGCAACTAAGTTCCAGTTTTAAAATAAAAAAACCAGCCTGCGGGCTGGTTTTTTATTACTTAGAATGCAATGACTATACGACAATGTCTTCATAGGCATGATGTAAGACGTAGTCTGCTTGTTCATGGCCTTGTGCAGCCGCTTTACTGAGCCAAAGCTCTGCAAGTTCATAATTGCGGTCTAAGCCGAGTTCTCCACGTAAATAACCGAGACCTAAGCGATATTGGGCATCTTTATGACCTTTTAATGCGGCACTTAAAAAATTCCACATGGCATTGCGATAGTCAGTAGGGGATTGGTCTGCTGAATCCATAGTATGGTGACTGAGAAAGTCTTGATGGTGTTGAGCCGCAAGAATTTCAAAATAAGTCCCTTGGGCGTAATCACCTTCGGCTTCTGGAATCGAAAGATGCATTCCTTGCAACTTTGGATTCATCTGTTGTGACAACAGTGCATAGATTTTTTTCAGAGCTTGTATCATCATTGTTAAACTCCTTGTTTCTAAATATAACCACTTGATTAATAAAAATATTAATTGCAGTCATTCGTGCGCTGCGATGAATGATTTAATTGTTTTAAACAGATCACACTTAAGATGAAAATTAGCATGCTTGTCATGATATGTGAATAGGTATTGAAAAATATTTATAAGTGATTTCAGTCATCTAGATCGCGAAAAATTATTTTTAATAAATTGAAAGTAGATGCTGAAAAAAGCAGTTTTAAAGTTTGAAGGTAAAACGTAGTACTGAAGGTTGAATAATGTAATTTTATTACGTTTACTGCACCTGTTAAGCTCAAGACTGAAGAATATATAATTTATAAAGGTCAGAAAATAATGAGTGAGCATCATGGGCATGACCACAGCCATGCCGTTGTGACGGAAGGGAATGTCAAAAAATTAAGTTTTGCCTTAGCACTGACCACAACGTTTTTGATTATTGAAGTCATTGCTGGATTTATGACGCAAAGTTTGGCGCTATTGTCAGATGCGGCACATATGTTCACCGATGCCGCAGCCCTTGCCATAGCATTGGTCGCGATCAAAATTGGCAAGCTTCCTGCTGACAACAAACGCACCTTTGGCTATCAGCGTTTTGAGATTTTAGCTGCCTTGTTTAATGCCTTGATGTTATTTGTAGTTGCAATATATATCTTGTATGAGGCCTATCAGCGCTTTTCAACGCCGCCGGAAATTCAAAGTATGGGCATGATGATGGTCGCCGTTATTGGTTTGATCATTAACTTAATCTCGATGCGTATTTTATTTTCCAGTTCACAAGAAAGCTTGAATGTGAAGGGGGCGTATCTAGAAGTGTTGAGTGATGCCCTAGGTTCTGTTGGTGTAATTATTGGTGCAGCGATTATTTATTTTACGGGCTGGATGTGGGTCGATACACTAATTGCGGTGCTCATTGGCTTTTGGGTTTTACCAAGGACTTGGATTTTACTCAAACAAAGTATCAATATTTTATTAGAAGGCGTGCCTGAAGAAATTGACATAGAAAAGTTACGCAATGATTTATTGGCACTCAATGGGGTAGAGAGTATTCACCAGTTAAAGGTCTGGGCAATAACATCAAAGAATGTGCATTTGACAGTTCATCTCTTTGCACCTGAAGCCGATCGTAATGCCTTGTATTTTGAGGCGATTGAAATGTTGCAACATGAACATGGAATCACGGAGATGACATTACAAATCGAAGAAGATGAATGTGTGGTACACCAACATACCCAAAATTCTGATTATGCACATGGGCATCATCAAGATGATCACGCGCATTCTCATGATGAATCACATCAGCACTAATGCTGATGTAATTTAAATGGTCGGCTTAGATTTCCCACTCATGATTACATTCGCGGCATTTCCATTTTTTCTGTGATTGCATAAAACCTTGCATTGAAATTTTGAAATCTGGCAGGTCGCGATAGAACATGAAGCCAGCAATCAAGCAAGCAATAAATACAACAACAGTTGCAGTTTGTAATGTAGTGCCTGCACCGTCACCAAAAATCCACATTGCGATGCTGATAATCACCAACAGTAAAAGAATAAATACCGCAGGGATGAGGATAATCAGGCTTTTAGGCACGACAGGACGAGCAACAGGCTGGCCTGCTTGCGCAAGAGGCATAATTTTAGGGCTTTGACATTTAGGACAACGGTATTGCATTGCAACTCCATAATTTTAATCTATGGTTTATTTTAATCAGAATGACGCAGAAAGCAAAAATACCGTAAATTTAAATCAGATAAAATTTAGGCAATAAAAAACCCAAGTCATAATGCTTGGGCTTTTTATAAGATGATTTGCATCACCTTGAATATGGCGTCCCTACGGGGATTCGAACCCCGGTTACCGCCGTGAAAGGGCGATGTCCTAGGCCTCTAGACGATAGGGACAATTTGAGGCAACTTAGAGTTGGTTGACACCATCTCTCGGTATGGGCGCTATATTAGGGGGATAACGCCCATCCGTCAACTAAAAAATCAATTAAGCTTCATCAACTGCATCATTTTTCGGCAGTTTTAGGCTTTCATTGAGTTTTTCCCATGCTTTTGTTTCTTTTTTACTCGGACCGCCCACAATTTCAAGCGCATGACGTAAGCGAGCAAAGGTTAAATCAGGACCAATGGTTACCATCGATTGCATAACCGGTGTCGAAGATGTTGAACCTGCAATAGCAATAAAGAAGGTTGGCATGAAGTCACGAAGTTTAATATCCATTTGGTTCGCCAAATCCATAAGCGTTTGGCTGACAGTATCATTGTTCCAAGTGAACATGCTTTCTAGACGCCAAATGGCAAATTGAAGGCTTTGACGAACTTGTTCTTCGGTCAATTTTTTGCTTTCAAACTGTTCTTTGCTGAGTGTTGGGAATTGGTTGAAATAAAAACCTGCCCAATTCACTGCTTCAGACAATAAATTAATACGCGGTTGAATCGCAGCAGCAATTTCTTCCAAGGTATTACGATCTGATTTCCAAGCCAGTAGGGTATCGAGCAATTGACCCGGTGTTAAACCTTTAATCCATTGACCATTTAACCAGTTTAGCTTTTCAACATCAAAGATTGGACCGCCTAGTGATACACGTTGAATGTCAAAGTGTTCAATCATTTCAGCCAAAGTGAATTTTTCACTTTCATCCGGCATTGACCAGCCCATACGGCCTAAGTAGTTCAATAATGCTTCAGGTAAAACGCCGATGTCTTTGTAGTAGTTAATTGAGGTTGGGTTTTTGCGTTTAGACAGTTTTGATTTATCTGGGTTACGTAACAGCGGCATGTGGCAAAGTACAGGCATGTCCCAACCAAAATATTTGTACAATAATTGGTGTTTAGGCGCAGATGGAATCCATTCTTCACCACGAATCACGTGAGTGATTTCCATTAAATGGTCATCAACCACGTTTGCCAAGTGATACGTCGGTAAACCATCGGTTTTCAGTAGAATTTGCATGTCAACTTGCGCCCAAGGAATTTCGACTTCACCACGCAGTAAGTCATTAAATTTACAAATCCCTTCTTCAGGTACTTTCATACGAATGACATGCGGTTCACCAGCAGCCAAACGCTGTGCCACTTCTTCTGGAGTGTGTTTTAAGCCACGACCGTCATAACGCGGTGATTCACCACGCGCTTGTTGTTCCGCACGCATTTGATCGAGTTCTTCTGCTGTTGCGAAGCAGTAGAATGCATGGCCTTTTTCAACCAGTTCCAAAGCATATTGTTTATAAATGTCCATACGTTCAGATTGACGGTATGGCGCATGAGGGCCACCCACATCTGGACCTTCTGACCAATTCAAACCTAACCAACGCAATGAATCTAAAATCATTTTCTCAGATTCTGGGGTAGAGCGCAGTTGGTCTGTATCTTCAATACGAAGAATAAATTCACCGCCATGTTGCTTCGCAAAACATAAGTTAAACAATGCAATATAAGCAGTCCCAACATGCGGGAAACCAGTAGGAGAAGGTGCGATACGAGTACGAACAGTCATAATCAGCTTTTAATCAGAATGTAAATTGGGATCTATTATAACGAAAAAGCCTGATCACTTAATGCTTAATTCAACATTGAATGATCAGGCATTTTTAAGTATTTTTTAGACGACAGTAGGGGAACTCGTCTAAAACAATAGCTTGGATGACATGAGTATGCTGATGTCGTTATGAGCTGCTACCAGAAAAAATGGCTTGAACAAAACGAGAAAAACTTTGGTTTTGTGATGCAAAGAAACTTTGAGTCGGTGCAGCTTTAATAGACGTAAGTACTTTTAAATTATCGTCTGTACGGCCTTTACCTTCAGATTTTTGCTGATTAATCGCTTTTTCGATCAATGAGGTACGTTCAGCAGGCATCGTAAGTTTGTTATTCGATGCGGTGCTGGTTGCAGCACAAAATCCAGTCTGTGCAGTAACGCTTAAACTTAAGCCTAGGCATAGTGCGTATGAAAATTTCATGTCCAAATCTCCCCCTAGTTTTGGTGATGGAACTTTTTATTTGCAAAATAGTTTTAATATTTAGACTACGATTTAACCATCTTTCGTAATTAAAAAGTAGAACTACGTCACAATTTTTACAAAAAAACTAAAAAAGTCTGTACTGGGATTACCTAAATAGACTGTTTTCTCCAGATTTTCGGATGTTTTAGCAAACAACTATGAAGATAGCATGGAGATTGCTTCTGATTGTTGCTGTATTAGCAGAATTAAAGCTTTAAATACGTTATTTTTAGATATCTTTAAAAAAGAAATAGATTTGAATTTATATTATAGATAGCTGATTGTTAAAGTTATTTTTGATTTATATAGTGCTCTCAAGATCAATTTGAGTTTGAGCAGATGAAAAAAATAATAGCATCGGGCATTTTCGCTTTGTTGGGTGGAGTGGCGGTACAGGTGTATGCCGCAAAAGATTTCTTAAATGTCTCATATGACCCAACACGTGAGTTTTATCAGGAATATAACCAAGAATTTGGACAATATTGGAAAAAACGTACAGGACAAGAGATTAATTTTAAACAATCTCACGGTGGCTCTGGCAAACAAGCTCGTGCCGTAGCAACGGGTTTACAAGCAGACGTTGTCACTTTGGCATTGGCCAACGATATTGATGAAATTGTGGCGACCGGACAAATCAATAAAAATTGGCAAAAACAATTTCCACATAATTCTGCTCCGTATACCTCAACCATCGTATTTTTGGTGCGTAAGGGCAACCCGAAAAAAATTAAAGATTGGAATGACCTGACCAAACCGGGCGTTGAAATTATTACGCCAAATCCAAAAACAGGTGGGGCACCGCGTTGGATCTATTTATCAGCTTGGGGATATGCTTTAAAACAACCGGGTGGCAATGATGCCAAAGCCAAAGAATTGGTGAAAAAACTCTATAGCAATGTCAAAGTTTTGGATTCAGGCGCACGTGGTTCACTCACGACCTTTGCTGAGCGCGGCATTGGAGATGTCTTATTGTCTTGGGAAAATGAGGCACTATTAGCGACTCAGGGCCTAGGCAAAGATAAATATGACATTGTTTATCCTTCTATTTCGATTTTAGCTGAACCTTCGGTGGCTGTAGTAGATAAAACCGTCGACAAAAATGGTAATCGAAATTTGGCGAAGGGTTATTTAAACTATCTATATTCACCTAAGGGCCAAGAGCTGGCAGGTAAATATTTCTTCCGCCCTCGCGATGCAAAAGCCACAGCAAAATACGCTGCTCAATTCCCGAAAGTTCAAACCTTTACCATTGATAAAGTGTTTGGAGGTTGGGCTAAAGCGCAAAAGACACATTTTGTGAATGGTGCGATTTTCGATCAAATCTATAGTGAAAATAATAAAGAGTAAGTCTGCAAATAAAGTTGATTGGTGTAAAAACGGATAATTGGGGTTATCCGTTTTTTTGCATATGTAATGCATAAAAATCTATATATAGGGAATAAGTAGATTGTTTTTGTGTATTTTAATATGAAAAACAAACAATTAAATTCGCTGCGTTAGCTGTATCCAGCAAGACGTCTAAACACGCTGCAATTGCGATTTATGACTTTATTTCATATATTTAGCAGTATTGAATATAACTTTATGCTGGCTGTTATGAAAACTCAATTTAAGGCGTGGCTTAGTGCTGCGTTGCTTGCCACTGGTGTTGCTTTCTCAGCGTCTGCTCAGGCCGCTGATCGTGAATTTTTAAACGTTTCTTATGATGCAACGCGTGAATTTTATGACGAATTTAATAAGTCATTTGGTGCATATTGGAAAGAGCGTACCGGTAAAACGGTCGCATTTAAACAATCACATGGTGGTTCAGGCAAACAAGCCCGTTCTGTGGTTGACGGTTTAAAAGGTGATGTCGTGACTTTGGCCTTGGCCAATGACATCGAAGAAATTGTGAAGTCTGGTCAGATTCAGCCGGGTTGGCAAAAAGAGTTTCCACATAACTCAGCGCCATATACGTCAACGATTGTCTTCATGGTGCGTAAGGGCAACCCGAAACATATTAAAGATTGGTCTGATTTAACCAAACCGGGTGTACAAATTATTACCCCGAACCCGAAAACTGGCGGTCTCCCACGTTGGGTTTACTTGTCAGCTTGGGGTTATGCTTTGAAACAGCCGGGTGGTAATGAAGCGAAAGCCAAAGATTTCGTGGGTAAAATGTACCATAACGTAAAAGTGATGGACTCTGCGGCACGTGCATCGATGACTACATTTGCAGAACGTGGTATTGGTGATGTGTTATTGACTTGGGAAAACGAAGCTTTAGTTACTCAAAAAACTTTGGGTAAAAATAAATTTGATATCGTATATCCATCGATGTCGATTTTGACTGAGCCTTCAGTGGCGATCGTGGACAAAACTGTCGAAAAAAATGGTAATAAATGGTTAGCTCAAGGCTATATCAATTATCTTTATTCTCCATTAGGTCAAGAGATGGCAGCTCGTCATTTTTACCGTCCACGTAATGCAGCAGTTTTAGCAAAATATAAAACTCAGTTCCCGCCATTAAAAACCTTTACCATTGATGAAGTGTTTGGTGGTTGGGCAAAAGCTCAACAAACACATTTTGTGAATGGTGCGATCTTCGATCAGATCTATAATAACAAGCGCTAATACATCGAAATCTATGATTTGAGATGTACAAAGACCTCCTTCGGGAGGTTTTTTAATGGATGGCAAAAAATAAAAACGGTTTTCTCTATGGAAAGTAATATTTCTGTACAAAAAGACGTTTGGAGCTTTGCTAAAACAAGGTAATAATGTGCAGTTACATTTTTAGCTGTGTTGAACGAACCCTTATGTCGCATATTTCTGTATTACTTCATGAAACTGTTGATGCTTTACTGGCAGATCGCAATACAGGAATTTTCGTAGATGGCACATTTGGGCGTGGCGGTCATACGCGTTTATTACTGTCTAAATTAGATGAAAATGCACGTGTTTATGCCTTTGATAAAGACCCGCAAGCATTGGCTGTTGCCGCAGAATTAGAACAAGAAGATGCGCGTTTTAAAATTATTCACGCCAGTTTTGCAGACTTAAAAGAAGAACTGCGTAGTCGAGGTATCGATTTGGTCGACGGTATTATGGCGGATTTAGGGGTGTCATCTCCGCAGCTAGACCAAGCAGAGCGTGGCTTTAGCTTTATGAAAGATGGCCCACTTGATATGCGTATGGACAATTCACAAGGTCCAACAGCCGCAGAGTGGTTGGTTGATATTGAAGAAGAAGATTTGGCCAATATTATTTTTAAATATGGTGAAGAGCGTTATAGCCGCCGTATTGCCAAAGCGATTAAAGCGGCAGGGTATATTGAAACCACAGCTCAATTGGCAGAAATCGTGAAAGTTGCCCACCCGAAATGGGAAAAAAATAAACATGCAGCGACACGAACTTTCCAAGCAATTCGTATTGCTATTAACAAAGAACTCGACGATATTGATATCTTCTTACCTCAAGCGGTGGATATGCTGAAACCTGAAGGCACTCTTGCAGTGATCAGTTTCCACTCTTTAGAGGATCGTTTAATTAAACAATTTATTCAAAAAGAATCTACACTTGCAGAAGACACAGGCTGGGGTTTACCACAAAAACGCGAAGATACCCGCCGCTTAAAAAAAGTGTCACGAATTAAAGCAAGTGAAGAAGAAGTTAAAGCCAATCCACGATCTCGTAGTGCTTGGCTTCGTGTGGCAGAGCGTTTAGCTTAAAAGGCAAAGAATGAAAACCGAAGCAATCGAAAAAAACTCTGATCAATCGCAGTCAAAGAAAATCATTACATACGGCATTTTATTGCTCTTGGTTTTTGTGAGTGCGATTATGGTGGTGTTTCAAGTCTTTGAATATCGCCAAGATTATCGTCAATTGAGTACCTATATGCGTGAAAGGGATGACCTCAACGCAGAATGGGGACGTTTGCTGATCGAACAACAAACTTTTGGTGCAACAGCCCAAATTGGGACACGTGCAGTTACCCAATTACGGATGTATTCGCCTCCTATTGCACAAACCGTTGTTATTTCATTGCCACAAACTCCAGAACAGAAAAAATAGGCTGCCGGTCACATGGTTGAAAAGAGAAACAAACAAACTCCGCGTAAAAAACAGCAGTCTGTTACTGGTCGTACAGCCATTTCGGTGGAGATGTGGCGCTATCACTTGATGTGGGCGGTGGTTTTACTGTGCTTTATTGCATTGGTCGGGCGGGCTTTTTATGTACAAATCATCAATAAAGACTTTTTACAAAATAAAGCCAATGCCAAAATTTTAAGAACTGAAACCTTAAAAGCCATGCGCGGTGTAATCTATGACCGTCACGGCGTTCCTTTAGCCATTAGTACTCCGATCATGAAAATCGTGATCGATCCACGTGATTATTTTGACAATAAAAAACTCTTTGAAGAAATTACGGCGGAATTGGCTAAAGATCCAAACAATCGTAAGTTAAAACGTCAATTACCAGATAAAAATCTGAATTTAGATGAACTCGCTGATGCTGTAGGGATGGATCGTGCTGAACTGAGACGCAAAATGAATGAGCGTCCACGTTCACGTTATTTAGTTTTAAAGAAAGAAGTGCCACCACAACAAGCTGAATTGATCATGAAACGTGACTTTCAGGGGGTATATACCGAGAAAAACTATAAGCGCTACTATCCACAGCCTCAGCCAAACTCACAAATTATTGGTTTAACCAATAGTGAGGGTATGGGCATCGAAGGTTTAGAGATGCAATTGAATGAACGTCTTGCAGGCGTAGATGGTGCGCAGCAAATTGTCCGAGATAAAAAAGGCAACCGCGTTAAAGACCCTGAGATCGTGAAAGAAGTTGAGTCGGGTGAAAATATCACGCTGAGTATTGATTCACGTTTGCAATACATTATGTATCGTGAGTTGACTGCAGCCGGGGTAGCCAATAATGCACGTTCTGCCACAGCGATTGCTGTCGATGTCAAAACGGGTGAAATTTTAGCGATGACCTCTTGGCCGTCTTACAACCCAAATGATAAAAAAGGTGTCTTAAATAAAGATGCCATGCGTAACCGTGGTGCAATTGACTCCTTTGAGCCGGGTTCAACCATGAAGCCAATGACCGTGGCAATGGCGTTGGAAAGCGGTAAATACACGGCAAATACGGTGGTAAATACTACACCGGGTTCTATGCGCGTTGGCAATCATACTATTCGAGACACGCATAACTATGGTCCTCTGACTTTGGGCGGCATTATTCAAAAATCGTCTAACGTCGGTGTGGCAAAAATCGCTTTATCTCTCCCTTATGAAACATTACCAACGTTCTATCAACGTCTTGGCTTTGGTCAACGTTCAGCGGTGAAATTCCCCGGTGAAAGTGCTGGTCTGATTTTGCCGAAGAGTAAATGGAATGTGTCTGAAGTAGCGACCATGGCTTATGGTTATGGTTTGAACGCTACAGTGCTCCAACTGGCTGATGCATATGCCATGATTGCCAACAAGGGCGTCAAAATGCCACTGAGCTTGTACAAGCTTGAGGAAAAGCCGAAAGGTGAGCAGATGGTTGACCCTAAAATTGCTGATCAAGTGCTTTTAATGATGGAAGCGGTGACCTTACCGGGTGGTACGGCACGTCAAGCCAATATTCCGGGTTATCGCGTGGCAGGTAAAACTGGTACAGCACATAAATTACGTGCAGACCGTAAAGGCTATTCGACTTCAGAATATCGTGCACTCTTTGCTGGTGTCGCACCAGTGAGTGATCCACGTTTGGCCATGATTGTTGTGGTGGAAAACCCAACAGGTCAGTATTACGGTGGTCTGGTGGCTGCACCCGTTTTTGCTCGTGTAATGCAAGAATCTTTACGTTTAATGAACGTACCTTTAGATAAACCTTTAGACACTCCTAAGATCCAGTAATAGGTGATGAATGAAAATTACGTTTCAAGATCTATACACCGTTGAACAGCCCGCTGAATGGATGTCGCAATCCTTTCAGGGCTTCAATCTGGATAGTCGCAAAGTTACAGCAGGGCAAATATTTATTGCCCTGACTTCGTTTTCGCAACCTGAAAAAACAGCACAATTTGCACGTACAGCGTTAGAAAATGGCGCGCTGGCGGTCATTTCAGAAACTGATTTGGGTTTGGATCAAAGTGTCGTGATCGCGGATGTGCGTCAATTGATGGGGCAGTGGCAAAAGCAATATTTACAGGCGACTCAACCGGTTCAAGCTGCACTAATTTTGGCAGTGACGGGTACCAATGGTAAAACCACGATCTCTCGTTTAATCGCTGAATTACTCATGCTGCAAGGCAAAAAATGTGCAGTGATGGGAACCACTGGAAACGGGATTTTACCGAATTTAGAAGCCTCTTCTCACACCACTTTAGATGCGTTGCATATGCAAAATGCGTTGCATACCTATGCACTTGAAGGTGCAGAGTTTGCTGCCATTGAGGCAAGTTCGCATGGCTTAGAACAAGGTCGATTAAATGGCTGTGCAATTGAAATTGCCGCTTATAGCAATTTAAGTCGTGACCATTTGGATTATCATAAAACCCTTGAAGCCTATGCTGAAGCGAAATCACGTTTGTTTCAGTTTCCATCGCTCAAAGTTGCAGTCATCAATCTCGATGATGAACATGCAGAAGTGATGCTGAATGCCGCACGCCAAAACCCGGCTCAGCCTAAAATTTTGACTTATTCAACGCGTCAGGCTGCGGATTATCAAGTGACGGATATTCAATACAGCTTAACGGGCGCACAATTTAAATTGCGTACTGCTCAAGCTGAATTTGTGGTGCAAAGTCCATTATTGGGACACTTCAATATTGAAAATATTGTGGCGAGCTTAATTTCAGCGGAGCAAGCGGGTTTTGACTTATCTGCCTTGATCGCAACTGCGCCCGAGTTAAAAGGTGCACCGGGTCGTATGCAAGTGATTCGTGATGATGAACGCCTGTTTGTGGTGGATTATGCACATACACCAGATGCTTTAGTTCAAGTGTTACAGACTTTAAAACGTCATGTATCGCAACAGTTATGGGCGGTGTTTGGCTGTGGTGGTGATCGTGACCGTGGTAAGCGTCCATTGATGACACAAGCGGCATTAAACCATGCAGATGTTGCGTTGATTACCTCAGATAATCCACGTACTGAAAACCCAGAACAAATTTTTGCAGATATGAAGGCTGGTATTGATTTCACTGGAAAAACTGTCCATGAAATCCATGACCGCCGTGAAGCGATTAAATTCGCAGTCAACCATGCGCAAGCGGGTGATATTGTGGTGATTGCTGGTAAAGGCCATGAAAACTATCAAGAAATTGATGGTGTTCGACATTGGTTTGATGATGTGGTGGAAGTGAAATCAGCGATTGATTCACAGCATCACAACACTGACTCGGCTTATCCAGCGCAATAGGAAACAGATATGCATACTTCAACGACCAGTACTGTTCCGTTAGAACCATGGACTGCCGAACAGTTGGTTCAAGCGACACGAGGTCACTGGCATAACAATCAAGCGCCGACAGGTCCTGTGAAACGAATTTTGACCGATTCACGTCATGCAGAGCAAGGCGATACTTTTCTTGCCCTGAAAGGTGAGCGCTTTGACGCGCATGACTTCCTTGCTCAAGTGGCTGAAAAGGGGTGTGAAATTGCCATCGTTAGTCATCCGGTCGATGTGGATATTTATCAGTTGGTGGTTGCAGATACACGTTTGGCGCTTGGACATTTGGGTGCATTTCGTCGTGCCCAAAACCCAGCTTTAAAAGTCATTGCCTTGACAGGAAGCAGTGGTAAAACTACGACTAAAGAGATGCTCGGGAGTATCCTTTCTCGTCTTGCACCAACATTAATTACGCGCGGTAATTTAAATAATGACCTTGGCGTACCGATGATGTTACTTGAGTTGCGTCCAGAACATCAGTATGCCGTGATGGAGCTTGGTGCCAGTCATAAGGGTGAAATTGATTACACCTCAAATTTGGTACAGCCTCAGGTTGCCGGTATTTTAAATATTGGCACTGCTCATATGGGTGAATTTGGTGGGCGTGATGGCATTTGTCGTGCCAAGTCTGAAATTTATGCACATATAGCGAAAACAGGAACTTCGATTGTTCCTGCGGCAGATGATTTTACAGATGCCATTCGTCAAGCGGTGCAAACTGAGCAAGTAATGAGTTTTGGTCAGGGCGGGGATGTCTTTGCGACTGAGACGGAGCTTCAGGCTCAATCTTCACGTTTTATCTTAAATACGCCACAAGGTGCACGTCCTGTTCAACTGCCATTTGCTGGTGAACATAATGTGCAAAATGCCACTGCAGCCGCAGCTTTCGCATTATCGATTGGTGTGAGTTTAGATGATATCGTTGTGGGGCTTGAACATGCGACAGGGGCCAAAGGCCGTCTAAACTTTATTCAACATAAAGATTATCTGTTTATTGATGATACTTACAATGCAAATCCAACCTCAATGCGTGCTGCTGCTGATGTACTTGCGCAGCAAGATGGCATCAAAGTCATGGTCATTGGGGATATTGGTGAGTTAGGTTCATCTGCTGCACAGCAGCACTACATGTTGGGACGTGATCTTGTATCACACTCTGGTCTTCAATTTGTCGTTGCTGTCGGTGAGTTTTCACCTGCTGTGCAAGAAGGCGCGCGCAGTACACAATATGGTAAAAAATTACAGGCCTTTCTTACTCAAGAACAGGCTTTACCGTTATTAATTAGTCTAGTCAAAACACATCAGCCTCAGTCCATGAGTTTCCTGTTTAAAGGTTCTCGTTATACCCACATGGAAACTTTGATGGCTGAATTGATGGAGAAACTTTAATGCTGTTATGGTTATTTGAGCAGCTTGCGGGTTATCACAGCTCGTTTCAGGTTGTTCGTTATTTAACGCTTCGTTCACTACTCAGTGTCTTAACGGCATTGGCCATTGGTCTGTTGCTTGGACCTGTGATGATCCGCAAATTGCAAGCTCTCAAATATGGTCAGGCAGTCAGTTCATTTGCACCTGAAAATCATGCCAAAAAAATGGGCACACCGACTATGGGCGGTGTGTTGATTTTACTGTCTATTGGGATTTCAACCTTACTTTGGGCCGATCTTTCAAACCCTTATGTATGGATTGTACTTGGCGTGATGGTGATCTTTGGTGCTGTTGGCTGGGCCGATGACTGGATTAAAATCCGTTATAAAGACAATGCAGGTCTGCCTGCGAAGAAGAAATTCTTTTGGACTTCTGTGGCATCTTTAGGTGCTGGTATTGCACTCTATGTGATTGCGACACAGCAAGCAAACCCAGTACATACTTCAAATATGTTGGATCTGCTGATTCCATTCTTTAAAGAAATTAGCATTCCGTTGTCTATTATCCCACTTGGTATCGGCTTTATTGTCTTTACTTATTTGGTGATTAACGGCGCATCCAATGCTGTGAACTTAACCGATGGTTTGGATGGTTTGGCGATTATGCCAATCGTTTTGGTTGCCGCAGGTTTAGGTGTATTTGCTTATCTGGCTGGTGATGTCCGTTTTGCTGATTATTTACATATCCCTTATGTGAAATATGCATCTGAACTTGTCGTGATCTGTGCGGCAATGATCGGTGCTGGCTTGGCATTCTTATGGTTTAATGCGCATCCTGCTCAAGTCTTTATGGGTGATGTCGGTGCCTTATCTCTAGGTGCGATGCTCGGTACGATTGCAGTCATGGTTCGTCAAGAAATCGTTTTTGCCATTATGGGCGGTGTCTTTGTGGTTGAAGCTATTTCTGTCTTCTTGCAAATTGGCTCACTGCGTATGCGGAATAAGCGCGTATTCTTAATGGCACCGCTGCACCATCATTATGAGAAAAAGGGATGGCGTGAAACGCAGGTGGTGATTCGTTTCTGGATTATTACAATTATGCTGGTAGTTTTAGGTCTAATGACTTTAAAATTACGTTAAGCAAATAAATAAACGAAACCGGCATTTGCTCCCACAGATGCCGGTTTTTTTATTTCAAAAATATAGTGGAGTAAATGATGAACCTGTTGATGTGTCCTGTATGCCGTGAAGCATTGAAACTCACAGAGCGGACATGGCGCTGTGAAAATAATCATAGCTATGATGTTGCAAAACAAGGCTATGTCAATTTACATGTGGTTCAACATAAACACAGTAAAAACCCGGGTGATACGCCTGAATCTGTACAGGCGCGTCGAGCATTTTTAAGTGCAGGTCACTATGCACCTTTGCAACAGGCAGTAGTGGCTTTGATTCAAAAGTTACGTGTTGAAAACTTGTTGGATATTGGCTGTGGTGAAGGCTATTACACCAATGCAATGCAAGCTGAAGTATTACAGTGTGTGGGTGTCGATATTGCTAAAAATGCAGTACAAGTGGCCGCTAAACTGAATAAAGAGGTGACTTGGGTGGTTGGGACAGGGGCAACCTTACCTGTATTAGATCATTCGATTGACTTGTGTACGAGTTTATTTAGTCCTATTCCTCAAGAAGAAATCCTTCGTGTGTTAAAGCCTGAAGGGCACTTGATGGTGGTTACACCTGCGCCAGAGCATCTTTATGCAATGCGTGAAGCCCTGTTTGAAGAAGTAAAACTACATGAACCGCATAAATTTGTGGAACAACTGGCGAATGATTTTGAATTGGAAAGTGAGCAAGTGGTACAAGCGAAAATGTCACTTTCTCAGCAGGATCTCAAAAACTTAATTGCAATGACACCTTATGCCTATAAAGTGAAAGCTGAGCGTCGAGAAGCTCTAGAAAAAAATGAACAATTTGAGTTGCAAGCGCAGTATCAAATTTATCTCTTTAAAAAGAAATAATGCATTGGAAGTGATAAAAAAGCCCTCGTTTGAGGGCTTTTTTTATGCAGTATTTACTGAACTTGATCGATGAGATGATCAAGTGCGTCCGTTTTATGCTCTGCACCTTGTGGTTTAGGCTGCATTGGCGGAGGCGCAGTTCGAGTCGGTGCAAGATTGGTTTCAGTAGACCCAGGAAGGTCGTCAAAATCATTTTGCGAAGCCTGAGGCTTCGGTGCAACAGGAGCAGGACGATACAGCGGTTGAGCCATTGGTGGCGTTGCTGCACGATCTTGTTCAGGTTGACCTTGAGTCGCTTTAGCCGAATTACGGTTGATTGGATTCTTGGCATGGGTGTCTAAACGCACCCAAGCTTCAGGTGTGCCTTTAAGTGATTTCGCCATAAAATCTGACCAAATAGGCAATGCTGCAACACCACCATATTCACGGCGACCTAAAGTAGAGGGTTGGTCAAAACCGACCCAAGCCACAGTGACCAATTTTCCATTAAATCCAGCAAACCACGCGTCTTTTGCATCATTGGTTGTACCGGTTTTACCGCCTAAATCACCGCGACCAATTTTTAAAGCCGCACGACCTGTACCGTGTTGGATCACGTCACGCAAGATGTTCGCCATATCAAAGGCTGAACTTGACTTCAAAATCCGCTGAGCTTGTTTATAGTTTGCTGCTTCAGTATCGGAAATTTTTGATTCAGCGGGCTTGTTATCCTGATTGGTGACTTCAATCACTTCATCATCCGGCGTGGTCGGATCTGCAGATTCAACTTCGTCCTTTTGATTGATACATTGAATACATGCATATTCAGGATTGGCTTGATAAATGACTTTGCCATAAGCATCTTCAATACGGCTAATAAAATGGGGTTGAATACGATATCCACCGTTGGCAAAAGTCGCATAACCTGTCGCCATTTGAATCGGCAACACCTGTGGGGTACCTAAAGCAATGGTGTAGTTACGTGGAATTTGGTTTTCTTGTAAGCCAAAATCCATAAATAATTGGCGAGTACGTTCAATCCCGACGACTTGTAATAAGCGTACTGAAACTGTGTTACGTGATAAATAGAGGGCACGGCGTAGAGGTATCATCCCTAAATAGCGACCGTCAGAGTTTTTAGGCGTCCACTTGCCAATCGTAATTGGATTGTCATTGACCATGGAATACGGAGTCATGCCACGTTCAAGTGCTAAAGCATAAACAAAGGGTTTAATGGTTGAACCCGGCTGACGCCAGCCTTGTAGAGCACGGTTAAATTTAGATTGATAAAAATTA
The DNA here is from genome assembly GCF_013419715.1 of Acinetobacter sp. YH12063. Taxonomy (NCBI): domain Bacteria; kingdom Pseudomonadati; phylum Pseudomonadota; class Gammaproteobacteria; order Moraxellales; family Moraxellaceae; genus Acinetobacter; species Acinetobacter sp. YH12063. Next base: position 130,431 of record NZ_VOZO01000006.1, read on the forward strand.
TAACCACCCACAATGGCTTCAATACCACCATTATTGGGATTAAGTGCAATTAATTGACCTTGCGCTTTGGGGATTTGCACCAAAGCCCATGAGCTTTTGTCCGCATTCGGACGTAGGCGAATAATATCTTTTACTTTTACAATTTGAGAGGCTTTGCTAGGCGCATTGCCTACACTATTGGCATTGCGATAGGGGCGTGCCCAAGATAAACCTGACCATGGAACTGTCACACTACTGCCGTCTTGCATCAACACTACGATACTGGTGTTGTTGACTTTGGTTACTTCGGCAGGATAGGTGTTGGCATATGGAATAAAGTTTTTTAAGGGTTCATCATGTGCTTCTGCACCACGCCAACCATGTCGTCTATCGTAAGCTTCGAGACCCTCTTGTACAGCCTGCTCAGCATAGGCTTGGCGTTGGCTGTTGATAGTGGTGTAGACTTTATAGCCAGAATCCGTCGCTTGTTCACCAAACTTTTCGACTAATTCTGAGCGAACCATTTCGCCTACATAGGGAAATTTATTGCTGACCCCACGGTCAGGCATATCGAGATTAATTGGTTCAGCAATCGCTTTTTGATATTCAGATTGATTGATATAACCCAATTGCAACATACGTCCTAAAATCCAATTACGACGTTCTAAAGCACGTTTTGGGTTGGCTACAGGATTGTATTTTGAAGGTGCTTTAGGTAAGCCTGAAATCATTGCCATTTGAGCCAAACTTAAATCTTGCAGGCTCTTGTTATAATAAATTTTTGCTGCTGCTGCGATCCCGTAGGCATTTTTTCCTAAAAAGATTTTGTTGACATACAGCGTTAAAATTTCTTCTTTACTTAGATTTTGTTCAATTTTTCGAGCAAGGAAAACTTCGGTCAGTTTACGTTTTAAAGTACGCTCTGGAGTCAGATAATAGTTTTTTGCAACCTGCATGGTAATGGTTGAACCACCGGTTTGCACATCGGAACCGGTAATACTTTCACTGACGGCACGCCCCAATCCTTTGAAACTAATGCCGCTGTGTTCAAAAAACGAAGAATCTTCCGCAGCTAAAAAGCCATGAATGAAATGAGACGGGATTTGGTCGTACTCTACAGGGACCGAAAGTTTGCCACCATATTCTGCAATCAGCTCATTATCAGCACTATAAACCTGTAATGGTTTTAATAATGGAGCCTTTTTTAAGATGGACATTTCAGGCAAAGACGGGGCAATATAGAGATACATGCCATAGAAACCCATTGGAATTGCGACCAAAATAATAATAATGGCCAAAAAAAATGGATGAACAAGGCCTGAACAAGATAGCTTTTTCATAACAAGTAAGTTTTAATAAGAGCTAATGGCAAACTAATTGGTGGTCAGTATATCCTTTCGATATACGGATTGTTAGATGAGTTATTGTATCTGTATAAAATTATAGACCAATGCTAATTAGTGGGTTAATTTTTTTGGGGATAAAAAAATAATAGGAATTATATTGTGCTCAGGTTATATCGTAAGCCAAATAAGGGGTTAATAGGAGTAGATATTAGTTCGACTTCTGTTAAGGTTTTGGAACTTTCTGTAAAAAGTGGACGGTATTGGGTAGAAAGCTATGCTTTGGTCCCGTTACCAGAAGGAAGTGTTGTTGAAAAGAACATATTGAATCCGGAAGCTGTAGGTGACTGTTTAGAGCGCGCAATTAATTTGGCCAATACGCAGACCACTAATGCAGCTTTAGCGGTTCCAACATCGATGGTGATTACAAAAATCATCGAAATGGACGCAGATATGAACGATGATGAACGTGAAATTCAGATTCGTGATGATGCTGAGCAATATATTCCTTTCCCACTTGATGAAGCGAGCCTTGATTTTGAGGTCTTGCCGGATCGTCTATCTAATCCAAATCGTGTCAATGTTTTACTTGTCGCTACGCGTATTGAAAATGTTGAAGCGCGTGCGGAAGTTATTCAGCTTGCGGGTCTGACACCAAAAATTGGCGATGTAGAAAGCTTTGCAATTGAAAATGCATTTAAAGTTTTCTCAGATACTTTGCCAATGGGTGTAAATACCGTGGGCATTTTAGATATTGGTCATAGTATGACGACCTTATCTGTCATGCAGAATAACAAAGTGATTTATACCCGTGAGCAAGTGTTTGGTGGCAAACAATTGACACAGGAAATTCAAAATCGCTATGCATTGTCTTTCGAAGAAGCGGGTCGTGCGAAAAAAACACGTGCTTTGCCAGATGATTATGATGTTGAAGTCTTAGAACCTTTCTTAGAAGCTGTCGTGCAACAAGCAGCGCGTTCTTTACAGTTCTTCTTCTCATCTTCACAGTTCAACGAAATTGACCATATTTTATTGGCAGGGGGGAATGCCAATATTCCGGGGCTTGCAAAACTACTTCAACAAAAATTGGGTTACCGCGTCACGATTGCCAATCCATTCTTACAAATGGGTTTTTCACCTCAAATTGATATTAAAAAAATTGAAAATGATGCCTCATCACTCATGGTGGCATGCGGTCTAGCATTGAGGAGTTTTGATTAATGGCAAAAATTAACTTGCTCCCTTGGCGTGATGAGCTAAGAGAGAAACGAAAAAAAGAATTTATTGCACTTTGTATTGGGGCTTTCTTAATTGGGGTAATTGGGGTTGGTTTGACATGGTTGTATTTTGATCACAAATTAAAAGATCAAGAACAAGCGAACCAATTGATTATCAGTCATAACCAAAATTTAGATGTTCAATTAAAGTCTTTGGATGGTTTACAAGAACAGCGTAATGCCATTATTGAACGCATGAAGTTGATTCAAGGCTTACAAGGTCAACGTCCAATCGCTGTACATCTTGTAGATGAATTGGTTCGTGTGACACCTGCCAATATGTACATCACAAAATTTGAGCGTAATGGCGACAAATTTATGATCGAAGGGCGTGCAGAAAGTCCAAATACTGTTGCAGATTTACTGCGTAATTTGGAAGCGTCACCTTGGTATCGTAATGCCTTCATGAGCTCATTCCTTGTGGCTGAAGAGAAAAAAGACAAAGCGCCAACTTCTGTGGTTCCTCGTATAGAAGAATCTTATGGTGCATTTACTGTGACTGCTGATTTGGAGCAAATTGCGCAGCCGACCATTAATGATCCAGCAGCAAATGCAGGACAGTCAGCTTCATCGGCGCAAACATCTGACGCACAAACTGCAGCAACACCAACTCCGGAGGTTGCAAAATGAGTCGTGATGAATTTGAGCAATTGAATCAAGATGCTGTTGTCATTCCGAAAAAGAAAATGACTTTTGATAAGTTTGTACAGCAGTTCAATACGCTAGATCCGAATAACTATGGTAGTTGGCCAATTTCAGTCAAAATTACCTGTTGGATTTTTATCATTATTCTTGTGGCAATTTTGGGCTATTTCTTGGCGATTAAAGGCAAGATTGAAGCTATTTCAAGTGCCAATGCACAAGAACAAAATTTGTTGAATGAGTTTCGTGAAAAAGATTCAAAACTACGTAATTTGCAACAATATCAATTGCAGTTGCAGGATATGGAAGCACGTTTTAATCAACAATTAGAACAATTGCCGAAAGAAACTGAAATTCCAGGTTTGGTTGAAGATATCAACTTAACTGGTGTGAATTCTGGACTGAAATTTAAAATTATTCGTCTTGAGCCTGAAGTGAAGCAAGAATTCTTTACGGAACAACCAATTCATATTGAAGCAACAGGTGATTACCATGCCTTTGGTTCATTTGTGAGTGGTATTGCAGGGCTTTCACGGATTGTGACTTTGCATAATTTAACGATTACAGCAACTGAAAATAAAGAAAAGAACTCAGATATTCCAAAAATTGATTATGTAATTTCTGCTAAAACATATCGTTACGAAGGAAATACTGAAAGTGCTGCGAAAGCTGTAGATTCAGCAAGCACACAGGAGGCTCCAAAATGAAAATGAATAAATTGGCACTTTCTGTGATGGTTGGATTTGTTTTAGCAGGTTGTGAATCACGTATTGATGTGGTCAATCAAGAGATGGCAAATATACGCAATCAAGCGCCACTAGCGATTGAGCCTGCGCCAGATTTTGTGCCTGTCGAAACTTTTAACTATGCGGCGCACTCTTTAAAAAGTCCGTTCTTGCCAAGTTCCTTGGCAGCAGAACTTAAAATCATGGCGGGTAAACGTGTTTATCCAAACTTGAGTCGTCAGCCTCAACCTTTAGAGAGTTATGCACTCGAAACCTTAAATATGAAGGGAAGTCTGCGTAACCAATCTGGGCAAATTTTAGCTTTGATTCAGACACCTGATGGTGAAGTTGAACGTATTCAACGTGGAAGTTATATGGGGCTCAATCATGGTCGAGTGGTAAATATTACCCCGACTCAAATTGATTTGATTGAGATTATTCCGGATGGGCGAGAAGGATATGTAGAGCGTCCTAGAAGTCTCATATTAATTGGACCAGCACCTTAAGCTTAAAGGAATAAAAATGAAGAATAGTGTACAAGATTTTATTTTTGGGGATGGCAATACAATGAATCATGTGTTTCGTCAGTTTTCGATGGGGGCTGTTGCAATGGCGATGATGCAAGTTGCCAATGCTCAGGTGAGTGTAACCAATGTGGTACCAATGCAAATTCCAGGTCAAGGGACTGAAATTCGCGTGATGTTTAATGGCTTACCGCCGCAACCACAAGCTTATCAACTCGATCAACCATCACGACTGGTTTTAGACTTTGATAAAGCACAGCAAAATTTAAAACAAAGTTCAATTCCTGTTGCAACGGCTGAAGCGAGCACTGTGGATGTGAGTTCAGATGCACAACGTGCGCGCTTGACAGTGAATTTAGCCAATGCGGGTGCTTTTACCACGCGTGTTGAAGGTAATACCTTCATTCTAAAAATTAATTCTGCACAAGCTGCTAGTTCTGTTCAGCCTACAGCACAACGTCAGCAACAGGGTATCTCAAATATTGGTTTCCATCGTGGTTCTAATGGTGAGGGTCAAGTCGTTGTAGATTTACTAGGTGGAAACACACCTGTTGATGTTCAACAACAAGGCAGTAAAGTGGTGATTCGTACTTTAGGTAATAAAGTACCTGCACATTTGACTCGTCGTTTAAATGTCAATGATTTTGCAACCCCTGTTGCAACGGTTGATGCACATAATGATGGCGGCAATGGTGTAATTACCATTCAGTCGACGGGTAGCTATGAATATATGGCTTACCAAACGGATAATAAATTAACGGTGAGTTTAAAACGTCCGGAAGATAAAAATCCATTACGTCCTAAAGCCGCAAACCATTATACCGGCAAGAAGATTTCCTTAGACTTCCAAGATATTGAAGTGCGCCGTGTGCTACAACTTTTGGCTGATTTCACTGAAATCAATATGGTTGCTGCTGATACAGTACAAGGGAATATTACACTTCGTTTGAAAGATGTGCCTTGGGATCAGGCCTTAGATATCGTACTGAAAACCAAAAATTTAGATAAGCGTCGTAATGGTAATGTGATTTGGATTGCACCTGTTTCTGAATTGATCAAAGCCGAAGAAGAAGAAGCGAAAGCCTTACGCCAAAGTATTAAGTTGGCACCATTACAGACTGAATATTTAACGCTGAGCTATGCGAAAGCAGCTGAGATAGAAAAACTTATTACTCAGTCTAAAACAGCAGGGAACAGTGGTTCGTCTAATAGTAATAATGCTGATGAGGACCGTGGCAACTTATTAAGTCCCCGAGGCACAATTTCTGCAGATACACGTACAAATACACTGATTATCAATGATACCGCGCAAAATATTGATCAAATTCGTAAAATGGTGGATTTGCTTGATGTTTCAGTCAAACAGGTGATGGTCGAAGCGCGTATTGTGAAAGCGTCTACAGACTTTACCAAAGAAATGGGTGTGAAATGGGGGCTCTTGTCTCAAGGGATTAACCAAAATGACCATTTATTGGTGGGTGGGAGTGATACTACGCTTTGGGACTTAAAAACCCCGGATGATGATGGGAAATATACCATTCAACGTCCTCAAAATTTAAACGTGGATTTAGGTGTGACTACTACAGGTGCGAGTCGAATTGCGTTTGGTTTGATTAGTCTTTCTGATTTTATGTTGGATTTAGAGCTTTCTGCTTTACAAGCGGATGGTTATGGTGAAGTGATTTCCACACCAAAAGTACTGACAGCGGATAAACAACAAGCCAAAGTTGCATCAGGTCAAGAAATTCCATATCAAACCACAACGGGTACAGGTTCAAATGCGACTTCTTCTACCGAATTTAAAGAAGCTCTATTGAGTCTGGATGTCACACCGAGCATCACTCCAGATGGTAAAGTGCAAATGAAGCTGAATATCAAAAGTGATTCACCAGCAGGGTATGCCAATAATGGTGAAATTATCCTGAATAAAAATGAAATTAATACCGATGTCTTAGTCAACAATGGTGAAACTGTTGTGCTCGGCGGTATTTTTAATCAGGAAACACAAAGTAAGCAAACTAAAGTACCGTTCTTAGGTGATATTCCTTATGTGGGTCGCTTATTCCGTAAAGATATGAAAAGCGATGCAAAAAATGAGTTGCTGATTTTTGTTACTCCGCGAATTGTTAATGACAGTGTTACGAGAAATCATTAATATATTTTCAATTTAACAAAAGAAATAGGTGACTCCTTGCCAAGCAAAGAGTTTGAAACCCTACCAAATATCTATTTGGTAGGGCCAATGGGGGCAGGAAAAACAACCGTAGGGCGACATTTAGCAGAATTGTTAGGACGTGAATTTCTAGACAGTGATCATGAAATTGAACGAAAAACAGGTGCGACCATTCCTTGGATTTTTGAAAAGGAAGGGGAAAAAGGCTTTAGAAGTCGTGAAACGAATGTCATTGATGAGTTAACTGCAAAGAAACAACTGGTCTTGGCGACTGGTGGTGGTGCTGTGACTCAGCCCCCAAATCGTGAATTTTTAAAACAACGTGGTATTGTTGTTTATCTCTATACTCCGGTGGAAATTCAGTTACAACGAACCTACCGCGACAAAAATCGCCCACTTCTTCAAGTGGAAAATCCAGAGCAAAAGCTACGAGATTTATTGGCTGCCCGTGATCCTCTTTATCGTGAAGTCGCGCACTATATTATTGAAACCAATCAAGGTGCCGCGAGAGATCTTGCGCAAAAAATTTTTAATTTAATTGTTTCACAAAATATATCTCGTTAGAAAAGGTTAAATTCATGCAAACCTTACATGTTGAACTCGGTGATCGTCGCTACCCTATTTTTATTGGGAGTGACCTTAATCCACAAACTTTACTTGAGCCTTATATTCAGGGTAAACAAGTAATGATTGTCTCTAATACCACAGTTGCCCCGCTCTATTTAAAACATTATGTAGAAGCAATTGAGGCATTAGGGAAAACTGTTGCGACATGTATTTTGCCTGATGGTGAAAAGTATAAAAATTTAGACCATTTGAATTTAATTTTTGATGCCTTGCTCGAAGCAGGCTTTAACCGCGATTGTACGGTTTTGGCATTAGGTGGTGGTGTTATTGGAGATATGACCGGTTTTGCCTCTGCATGCTATCAACGCGGTGTGTATTTTATTCAAGTGCCGACGACTTTACTTTCTCAAGTGGATTCAAGTGTTGGTGGCAAAACTGGGATAAACCATCCACTGGGTAAAAACATGATTGGCGCTTTCCAGCAACCCCAAGTGGTCCTTGCGGATATGGCGCAATTAAAAACTTTGCCAGTGCGTGAACTTTCTGCAGGTTTGGCTGAAGTGATCAAATATGCGTTGTTGGGTGATGTTGAATTCTTAACTTGGCTTGAACAGCATATGGATGCTTTAGTTGCAGGTGATGCAACTTTGTTGGCTGAAGCGGTTTATCGTTCATGTGCCCATAAAGCGCGTATTGTGGCCAATGACGAAAAAGAACAAGGTGAGCGTGCGTTATTAAACCTGGGTCATACCTTTGGTCATGCGATTGAATCGTACTTAGGATATGGTGAATGGTTGCATGGTGAAGCTGTTGCAACAGGAATGGTAATGGCTGCAGATTTGTCCCATCGTATGGGCTGGATCACTGCTGAAGATTTAGAACGTACAAAAAAAATCATTTTACGTGCACAATTACCGATAGTTTGCCCTAAAATTCCGCTAGAGGAATTTTTGTCGTATATGTCCCATGATAAAAAAGTATTGAATGGGCAATTACGACTTATTTTACTGAAATCATTAGGTCAGGCCATCATCACCAAAGAGTTTGATGTTGAGTTAATGAAACAGGCAATTTTGGCAAATCAGGCAGAGTAGGTACATCATGGCAGCGCGGCAGTCTCAATGGCAAAAAGTTCATCACTACACATGGTTGGTGGGTGGAGCTGTGTGTCTGTTCGCTGCATTGGTTTTCTGGGCGATTACAGATACCAAAGAATTGGTTGAAGTTGAAAAACAAGCTGAAACTGAAGTGGATTTGCAAATTCAGCCCGAGAAAGTGGCGGCAATGTCCCATCTTGGTGCATTAAATGAAGAAGTGCGTCCGCTGGATATGACGACACGTGTGGTTGCTACAGCTCAACATGAGCCAGAATTTCGCGGCACTAAATTTATCAATGATTCTGCCAAACTTTATGGTGTTGAATTATTTCGGGTTTCTGAAGAAGATATTTTAAAAAGCTTCTTACGTAAGCAGCCTGAGCGTCACAAATTTATTTATCTACGTCTTTCTGGTGAAGACCATCCTGAGCAATACGTCATTTTAACAGGACCATATTCGTCGCAAAATGATGCCAAAGCTGCAATGTCGAGCCTCAACATCGCTTTGCCTGCTTCAATCAAACCTGAGGTTGTTGAATTTAAACAATATCAAGCATATGTGAATGACTTAGGCACGGAAGAAATGTCGTCGAGTCAAAAGTTATATGCTGTTAAATTAAAATCTGTACCTTTACCGAAAATTGATGAAGCTCAAATCGCCGCACGAAAAGCAGCGGCTGCAACGACGGTAACAACACCCACTAATGCAACGACAAGTACTACGGTGACACGCCGTGATGCTGAAGGGAATGTGATTGATGTGCAAAAATCACAAAGTAGTGTAGATGCACCACGTCCAAAACCTGCACCGGTAGAACAAGAAGTAACCGATCCTTTTAATTAGTTCTAAAATAGCGCAAGACGTCTTAGGAAAAGCTTAAACTGCACAGAAAAAGTGCATAAAATAAAAAAAGAACAATTTGAATTATTTGTTATAACTAAAAAATGCTTGTAATCAGCCATCTTAGGAGAAAATGCATCAAGTTGGCATATAAATTGCTTAATTGGTGCGTAAATTGAACTTTTCTCCCTGTTTTGGCGCGAAAATGATTCGATAAAAGTGCGAAGTCATTAATCCAGTCGTTATCCCTGATCTGAACTGCAAAAGCAGAAAATTTGACTTTTTATTCATGCATCAAAGATGAATTCGGTTTATCTTAAGGGTGTGAATAAGAAATAATTTTGCTCGACAGAACAATTCATGTGAGTAAGTTAAGACGAATCGCAACAAGAAATTAGTTTGTTAAGTGCTCGAAAGAGCTGTAAAGAAAAGAAGGGTACGCTATGCACATGCCATCGCCTAATACTGTAGCTCCCGCTCAAGGTTTATACCAACCGGATGAGTTTAAAGATAACTGTGGTTTCGGTTTAATCGCCCATATGCAGGGTGATGCAAGCCATGATCTCGTCAAAACCGCAATGCATAGTTTAAGTTGTATGACCCACCGTGGTGGTATTGCCGCAGATGGTAAAACCGGTGACGGCTGTGGTCTACTCCTTGCTATGCCAAAAGAATTTTTCCGTGAAGAAGCGAAAAAACTCAGTGACATTACATTGAGTGAAATCTTTGCTGTAGGTACGGTATTTCTAAACCTAGACCCTGCATTAGCCGCACATGCAAAACAAATTTTAACCAAAGAAATCGAAGACGAAGGCTGTAAAGTCATCGCTTGGCGTGTTGTGCCAACCAATAACGATGCGTTGGGTTCAATCGCGATGCAGTCATTACCTGCCTTTGAACAAATTATCGTGAATTGCCCAATGGGTGTTTCAGAGGTTGAATTCAACCGTAAGTTGGTGATGGCACGTCGTCGTGCAGAACAACAGCTGACTGCTGACCCATACTTCTATGTAACCACTTTATGCTCAACTGTGATCAGCTATAAAGGTTTGATGATGCCAGCAGCCATTGCTGATTTCTATACCGATCTTGCTGATGAGCGTTTAAAGTCACACATTGTTGTATTCCATCAGCGTTTCTCAACCAATACCTTGCCGCGTTGGCCATTGGCTCAGCCGTTCCGTTACTTAGCACACAATGGTGAGATCAATACCATTACCGCCAACCGTAACTGGGCGATGGCACGTACACCAAAATTTGAAAACCCATTATTGCCGGGTTTAACTGAGCTGAATCCAATCGTAAACCGTACAGGTTCGGATTCTTCAAGCTTAGATAATATGCTGGAAATCCTTGTCGGTGGCGGTATGGACTTGTTCCGTGCGCTACGCATGTTGGTTCCACCAGCGTGGCAAAACGTTGAAACTTTAGATGCGGACTTACGTGCATTCTACGAATTCAACTCGAAGCATATGGAAGCATGGGATGGTCCAGCAGGTCTGGTAATTCAAGATGGTCGTCATGCGATTTGTATGCTTGACCGTAATGGTTTACGTCCAGCACGTTGGGTAATTACCAAAAATGGTTACATCACATTGGCATCAGAAATTGGTGTTTGGGGTTATGAACCAGAAGACGTTGTGTCTAAAGGTCGTGTCGGTCCGGGTCAAATCTTGGTGATCGATACCTTTACCGGAAAAATGCTCGATACTCAAGATGTGAGTAATCACCTCAAACGTATGCGTCCGTACCGTCAGTGGTTACGTGAAAACTCAGTACGTGTGCAAGGTAGTCCAGAGCTAGAAGAATATTTATGTGATCAAGGCTTAAAAGGTGATGACCTGAAAGCTTCACAAAAAATGTTCATGGTGACATTTGAAGAACGTGACCAATTGCTTCGTCCAATCGCTGAAAGTGGTCAGGAAGCCGTGGGCTCAATGGGTGATGATACGCCAATGGCAGTATTGTCTCGTCAGGTGCGCCATGTGTCTGACTACTTCCGTCAGCAGTTCGCTCAGGTTACGAATCCGCCAATCGATCCATTACGTGAATCGATCGTAATGTCGTTAGAGACATGCCTCGGCCGTGAACAAAATGTATTTGAACAAGGTCCAGAGCATGCAGATCGTCTGATCATTTCAAGCCCAGTACTGTCAAATTCGAAAATGCATCAAATCCGTACCCTTGGTCGTAAAGGTTACGAGATTGCAGATATCGACCTGAACTATGCAGAAGATGAAGGCTTAGAAGCTGCCATCGCGCGTATTTGTGAAGAATCTGCGCAAGCGATTCGCGACGGAAAAACATTGCTTGTATTGTCTGATAAGAAAATCCGTCAAGGTTTCTTACCTGCAAATGCATTGATGGCAACTGGCGCGGTTCACCACTATTTAATCAATGTAGGTCTACGTACAGATGCCAACATCATTGTCGAAACTGGTTTAGCACGTGATGCACACCAGTTTGCGGTGATTCTTGGTTTCGGTGCGACAGCGATCTATCCTTACCTTGCATATGACGTGATTAATGACTTGATCTCGAAAGGCGAATTGTTGGGTGACCCAATTCATGCGCAAGCGAACTTCCGTAAAGGTATTGAGAAAGGCTTATTGAAAGTCCTTTCTAAGATGGGTATTTCTACTGTTGCCTCTTACCGTGGCGGTCAGTTGTTTGAAGCGGTCGGCCTTTCTGATGAAGTGGTTGCAAAATGCTTTACTGGCGTACCGAGCCGTATTAAAGGCGCAACATTCTCTGATCTAGAAAATGACTTGAAAAAATTGGCAGATTTGGCGTGGAAATCACGTAAGCCAATCGATCAAGGCGGTATGCTGAAATTTGTATTCGGTAAGGAATATCACGCATTTAACCCAGATGTGATCAATGCGCTGCATAAATCTGTGCGTTCTGGTAATTATGCGGACTTTAAAGAATACGCAGAGCTAGTGAATAACCGTCCAATCGCGACGATTCGTGACTTATTCAAACTGAAAACAGATCAATCGATTGCACTCGATCAAGTTGAATCCGTAGAAGAGATTCTGCCACGTTTTGACTCGGCTGGGATGTCTTTAGGCGCATTATCGCCTGAAGCGCACGAAGCTATTGCAATCGCTATGAATACCATTGGTGGTCGCTCGAACTCAGGTGAGGGCGGCGAAGACCCTGCGCGTTACGGTACCATTCGTAACTCGAAAATCAAACAAATTGCATCTGGCCGTTTTGGTGTGACCCCTGCATATCTAACTTCTGCAGAAGTCCTTCAAATTAAAGTGGCACAAGGTGCAAAACCAGGTGAAGGTGGTCAGTTGCCGGGCGGTAAAGTGAATGGCTTAATTGCACGTTTACGTTACTCAGTACCGGGTGTGACATTAATTTCTCCGCCGCCGCATCACGACATCTACTCAATCGAAGATTTATCACAGTTAATTTTCGATTTAAAACAGGTTAACCCACAGGCGATGGTGTCCGTTAAGCTGGTTTCTGAGCCGGGTGTCGGTACGATTGCGGCAGGTGTAGCAAAAGCATACGCAGACTTCATTACCATTTCTGGTTATGACGGTGGTACAGCGGCTTCTCCACTTTCTTCAATTCACCATGCAGGTTCTCCATGGGAGCTTGGCCTATCTGAGGCGCATCAGGCGCTACGTGTGAATGACCTGCGTGGCAAAGTCCGTGTACAAACTGATGGCGGCTTGAAAACAGGTCTAGACGTTGTGAAAGCGGCGATTCTAGGGGCAGAAAGTTTCGGTTTCGGTTCTACACCGATGATCGCATTAGGTTGTAAATACCTACGTATTTGCCATTTAAACAACTGTGCGACCGGTGTTGCAACACAACAAGATCATTTACGTCAGGAACACTATATCGGTGAGCCTGAAATGCTGATCAATTTCTTCCACTTTATTGCGGAAGAAACACGTGAATGGTTAGCAGCGCTAGGCGTTTCAAGTCTGAAAGATTTGATTGGCCGTACAGATTTACTGGAAATGCTTCCGGGTGAAACTGAAAAGCATGCACACCTTGATTTGAGCGCATTACTCCAATCGCATCCTGCGGCAGAAGGTAAAGCACAGTACTGTGAAGTACAAGGCAATGCACCATTTGATAAAGGTCTCTTGGCTGAAAAAATGGTAGCTGAAATGCTGCCAGCGATTGAAGCAGGTACAGGCGGTGAATACGGTTTCACTATTGGTAACTGTGACCGTTCAATTGGCGCGCGTATTTCAGGTGAGATTGCAAAACGTTATGGCAACCTCAGCATGGAAGCGCATCCTGTTAAAGTTAAATTAACAGGGACTGCAGGTCAGTCATTGGGTGTTTGGAACGCAGGTGGTTTACACATCAGCCTAGAGGGCGATGCGAATGACTACGTGGGTAAAGGTATGGCTGGCGGTCGTATCTCGATCTTCCCACCTAAAGGTTCACCATTCCAAACGCAAAATACTGCAATCATTGGTAACACCTGTTTATATGGTGCAACAGGCGGTAAATTGTTTGCAGCAGGTACAGCAGGCGAGCGTTTTGCAGTACGTAACTCAGGTGCGTTTGCTGTGATTGAAGGTGCAGGCGACCACTGCTGTGAATACATGACAGGTGGTATCGTGACTGTATTGGGTAAAGTGGGTCATAACTTTGGTGCGGGTATGACAGGCGGTTTCGCTTATGTGCTCGACCTTGATAATGACTTTGTTGACCATTACAACCACGAACTGATTGAATTGAACCGTATCTCTACAGAATCGATGGAAGAACACAAAGAGTTCTTGTGCCGTATCTTAGATGAACATATTAAAGAAACAGGTAGTGCTTGGGCGTATAAGATCCGCAACGAGTTTGACTTCTATAGCCGCAAATTCTGGCTTGTGAAACCAAAAGCTGCTAATTTGCAGACTTTGTTGAAAACAACTCAAGCTGATCCACAATAATTCCACTACTGCAGATTTGATAGGCAGGTGTAAGTCAAACATGCTTACACCTACCCACGGAGAGAGACATGGCAGAGCGCCTAAATAATGACTTTCAGTTCCTGGATGTAGCACGCCAAGATCCAGAGAAAAAAGATCTAGTTGTCCGCAAAGCAGAATTTGTGGAAATCTATAAACCGTTTACAGCTGAAGTTGCAAAAAACCAAACGCACCGTTGCTTAGGTTGCGGTAACCCGTATTGTGAATGGAAATGTCCTGTACATAACTACATTCCTAACTGGTTAAAATTGATTGCAGAAGGTCGCATTTTCCAAGCGGCTGAATTGTGTCATCAAACCAATACATTGCCTGAAGTTTGTGGTCGTGTGTGCCCACAAGACCGTTTATGTGAAGGCGCATGTACGCTAAATGACGGCTTTGGTGCAGTCACCATTGGTAATGCTGAAAAATACATTAACGATACAGCCTTTGCATTGGGCTGGCGTCCAGATATGTCACACGTTAAGTGGACAGACAAAAAAGTTGCGATTATTGGTGCAGGCCCTGCTGGCCTTGGCTGTGCCGATATTCTTGTACGTAATGGTGTGAAGCCAGTTGTATTCGACAAACGCCCTGAAATTGGTGGTTTGCTGACATTTGGTATTCCAGAATTCAAAATGGAAAAAGATGTGATGAAACGTCGCCGTGAGATTTTCTCTGGCATGGGCGTTGAATTCCGTCTAAATACTGAAATTGGTACAGATGTGACCATTGATCAGCTACTGGCTGATTACGACGCTGTATTCATGGGTATGGGAACTTATACCTACATGAAGGGCGGTTTCGCGGGTGAAGACCTTGTTGGTGTGCATGATGCACTGGATTTCTTGATTGCCAATGTCAACCGTACGCAAGGATGGGAAAAAGATCCATCTGAATACATCAGCATGGAAGGCAAAAAAGTGATTGTTCTGGGTGGTGGTGATACCGCGATGGACTGTAACCGTACCTCGATCCGTCAAGGCGCCGAATCCGTTGTCTGTGCCTACCGTCGTGATGAAGAAAACATGCCGGGTTCACGTCGTGAAGTGAAAAATGCACGTGAAGAAGGTGTGGATTTCCAATTTAATCGCCAGCCGATTGAAATTGTAGGTGAAAATGGCAAAGTGACGGGTGTTAAAGTTGTGACTACACAGCTAGGTGCACCTGATAGTCGCGGTCGTCGTAGCCCTGAGCCAGTTCCAGGTTCAGAAGAAATTTTACCAGCAGATGCAGTATTGCTTGCCTTCGGTTTCCGTACCAGCCCTGCAGATTGGTTTACAACATCAAACATCAGTATGGATGGTTCAGGTCGCGTCATTGCTGCTGAACAGCAAGAATTTAAGTTCCAGACATCGAATCCGAAAATTTTTGCCGGCGGTGATATGGTCCGGGGATCTGACCTTGTGGTAACCGCAATCTGGGAAGGTCGCCAAGCTGCAGAAGGTATTCTTGATTACTTAGATGTTTAAGTCATGACATGCCAGTGATTGCATTGGATTTATTCAAAAAAACTCGCTTCGGCGGGTTTTTTATTTTTTGGAATTTACCTCAAATGACAAGTAAATGGATTTTGCAGATAAATACGCTGAAAAGTTGTCAGACAGCGCTTTAGAATGGTGAATTATGCAAATGTGCTAGCACATTTTGCCATGTGTGAAAGAGCTTAGGAATTACATACTGCGATCATGATCTAAATCTTAGGAAGCGACCATGACGCAAGTGACGACACAAAAAACATATCTAAATCGTCCTAAAGCCATTGGCATTACGGTACGTCGAGCACAATTCAATCCTAAAGCGATTCGCCGGCATTATTTTGCCAACTCACCGGTGATGTCGCATTTGTTGACGGCATTGTCATCGACCTTTCCCATTGGTGAGCAATTCTTTGTGCATAGCGTGCGTAATGTACGCGATAAAGTCAGTGATGAAAAATTGAAAGCTGAGATCGCGGCATTCATTGGGCAAGAAGCGATGCATTCCAAAGCCCATGCTGAATTTAACGATGCTTGGCGCAGTGAAACTTATAATTTAGATCGTTTCCAAGCATGGCTGGCGCGTAAAGACAGCTATGTAAAAAACTTACATCCAAAAATACAGTTGGCAATTACCTGTGCATTTGAACATTTTACCGCTTTGCTTGGTGGCTATATTTTAAGACATCCTGAAGTGCTCAGTACTTTAGATGATGATGCAGTGAAACTTTGGGTGTGGCATGTGATTGAAGAGATTGAGCACCGCGCGGTGGCATTTGATGTATATCAACATGTCTATGGTGATGATAAAATACGTCGCATGATTATGCGCAGTGTGACCACGGGTTTTGCAAGTCTTACGTTTTATTCTGCAACTAAGCTATTTATGCAGGATAAGAAAAAAAGTTTGCCAAAGCTGGGCGGAAATATTTTCGGGGCGTATTTATTGGCAAAAATGTTTATACAATTGACGCCTGAATATTTGTCATATTACAAAGCGGAATTCCATCCGAGCGAAATTGATTACAGTCAGATCGTGAAATATTGGAAAGAACGCCTTGCTGATAAATATCAAATGGAAAGTTTTCAGACTGAAATTACACCGCAATTGTATAGTTAATTCAAAATGTTAAAAAAGCCCGAGTTGTGGGCTTTTTTTCATGCTAAATATTTTTCGAGTAGATGAATTTAATCACAAAGAAAATACATAATTCATTCGAAAAATAAGGTTAGAATGAATTTATTTAAACAATTACAAATAAATACTTGAGGTTAAGGGTTATGAATTCAATGAAAAAAAGCATGCTCGCAATCGCATTAGTCAGTACATTGACCCTGAGTGGTTGTGGCTATAACACATTACAAGTTAAAGACGAAGCCGTTACAGCAGCATGGTCTGAAGTGCAAAACCAATATCAACGCCGTGCAGATTTGGTACCAAACCTTGTCAATGTCGTGAAAGGCTACGCGAAACATGAGGAACAAGTACTGACTGAAGTGACTCAAGCACGTGCCAATGTTGCAGGCTTAAAAGTGGATAAGGAAGTTTTGGAAGATCCAGCACTGTTCCAAAAATATCAAGAAGCTCAAGCGCAGATGACCAGCGCACTTTCTCGTTTAATTGCAGTCTCGGAAAATTATCCAGACTTAAAAGCCAATGAGCAATTCCGTGATTTACAGGTACAGCTTGAAGGCACTGAAAACAGGATCGCTGTCGCACGTAATCGCTACATTACTACGGTACAAGACTTTAATGGCTATGCACGCCAGTTCCCGCAAGTGATGACGGCTAAAGTCATTGGTATGGATACAAAGCCTAACTTTAGCGCAGAGCAAAGTGCACAAACTGCACCGAAAGTTGATTTTAATTAATTGGCATCACTGCATTGTGAGGTGGGCTGATGGTGGATTTTGAGCTAAAACATACAGGTTTGTTGTGGTTGCAGCGCATGGTTTTAGCATGCTTATTGTGTGTGGTGGGTTTCACACATGCAGAAACTGCCACCGCTACAGATGTAGATGCTGAAACAGTTGCTGTCGGTAAAATATTAAAAGATCAACAGTCAGCTACGCAAAAAGAAACAACAGCAGAGCCTGAAATCAAAATTCAGCAGCCGAGTATTGCCAATGATATGGCAGATGGCGAGTCGATTCGCGGCTTGCCGACCCTAAATGAACCTGTAGTTGATCAGGCAAATTTACTTTCAGCTGCTGAAAAGCAAGCCATTAGCCAGAAAATTTTACAGTTACACGAACAAGGCAAGGCACAAATTGGCGTCGTGATTGTGCCAACCACAGGTCAAGAAGATATTTTTGATTACGCCATGCGTGTTGCAGAAAAATGGCAACTCGGTTCAGCAAAACGTGACAATGGGATATTGATGGCGATCGCTGTGAATGATCGTCGCATACAAATATTAACGGGTTATGGGTTAGAAGGAATCATGCCCGATATCATCGTTAGTCGCATAATTCGAAATCAAATTACACCTCATTTTAAGCAAGCCCAATATGCTCAAGGCATTGATGCTGGCTTAACGGAAATAACCCAAATTTTAAATCAAGACCCTGAAGTTGCAGCTCAAGCAGCCCAAGAGCTGAAAGAACGTCAGGAACAAGCCTTACACGAGCAACAAGCCAAAGAGAAAACGTTTACAACGGTTCTCATCATTTTGGTGATTGGTATTTTTGCATCATTTATAGTGGGTAAGCGCTTAAGTGCGTCAACTGCTGCTGTTGCAGGTACCGTTGCGGGTTTGGTCAACGGTGCAGGTCTACTCACCAGTCTGTTGATGGGTGGAGCAATTTTCTTTTTACTGATTACGGCTATTGCTCAAACCATTTTTCAAATGTTCCTTGCTGGTGGTGGGGGCGGTGGAGGCCGTAGCGGAGGTGGTGGCTTTGGTGGCGGCGGCTATAGCGGAGGCGGTGGTGGCTTTGGCGGTGGGGGAGCATCAGGCTCATGGTAACGAAAACAGAAACAACAGAAATTGTCACCTGTCCTAAAACACAGGAAATACAACAACCAAGTTTTAAACGCTGGTTGAAGCACTTTTTTTATATGCCTGCAGCAAACCGGTTTTTTAATAAGCAAGATCAGCAGGCCATTGCGCAAGCGGTGACAGAAGCTGAGCATGGCCATGTGGGCGAAATACAGGTGGTGATCGAAGGGCATATTCCTTCGAACCAAGCCTATTATCAAAATACCCGTGCACGTGCTGAACAGCTCTTTGCTGAACTGGGTGTGTGGGATACAGAATTTAATAGTGGTGTTTTGCTTTATTTAAACTTATGTGAACGTCAGGTTGAAATTGTCATTGATCGTGGGATGAGACAGGCAACCAATGCCCAAGTGTGGCAAGCTATTTGCGCGCGAATTATCCAAAACATGCAAAATAAACAATACCGAACAGCTTTGACGGCAGGTGTAAAAGAGATTGGTGAAGTGATGGATCACTTTTATGCAGGGAAGTCTGTAGATCGAAATAATGAAATCGCAAATGCGCCAATAATTTTGCGCTAAAAAACGGTGATAAAGTGACACAAATCGTCACTTTTAAACACAAAAAGAGACGTAATGATTACAAAAAATAAAAATATTTTTTTAAAGTGCTGTTTTTTCTGTCATTTTCACTATAATAATTCTTGGCACGCTCTGTGCTATTTATAAAACAAGCTACATAGCTTTATTAAATAATTAAATTAAAAAACATTTGTGGAGAATGTTATGAAATCAGTTCAAAAGGGTTTTACTCTTATCGAATTAATGATCGTTGTTGCAATTATCGGTATTTTGGCTGCTGTTGCACTACCTGCATATCAAGACTATACAGCGCGTGCAAAAATGTCTGAAGTTGTACTAGCGGCAACAACTTGTAAAAATACAATTTCAGAAGCTGCAGATTCTGGCTTAAAAGCAGCACCGACAGCAAATACTTGGGGTTGTGGCGAAGCTGGTTCAAGTACACCTGTAGCTAGCAAATATGTTAAGCAATTAAATACTACTGCACTTGGTGAAATTACAGTAACTGTCCAAAATATTAAAGCTACTGATCCAGATGGTAAAATTTTGACAATTACTCCATATGCTGCAATTGATGCTACAGGTAAAGGGACGACTAAAATGGCTGCCAATAACTATGTGACTGGTACAAATTTACCAATTAAAACTTGGGAATGTACTTTCTCTGGTGATAAAAAGTATGTTCCAGCTTCTTGCCGTTAATATTTAATATTTATAAAAAAACAGTCTTCGGGCTGTTTTTTTATGCTTTTAAAAGAGTATTTGAACGTGAATATGCTAATTAAAGATAAACTCAAAGCTACCGCAATACATCTCTTGCTTAGTAGCTTTTTTGCATTACTCTGTTTTATGCTAGTTTTTTTTATAATTTACCCATCACCATTGGCTCAAGCAACTGGTGTTAGTGGGTTATTTCTTATTATGTTGGGTGTGGATGTAGTGTTAGGGCCAGTACTGACATTTATTGTGTATAAGAAAAATAAGAAAACTTTAAAAATCGATTTACTTGTAATTGTACTGATACAGTTAAACGCATTATGTTATGGTGTATATTCTATGTATCAAGGCCGACCTGTTTGGATTGCATATACAGTAGACCGCTTCGAGCTTGTTCGTGCGAATGATATTATAGGTGCAAATCAAAAATATCCAACACCTTGGCTTGGAACAAAATATATTTCTGTTGAAACACGTGTGAAAACTGCAAATGAGCAATTGGAAATGATGTTAGAAGAATCTCAGTCAGGTATAAGTCCCGCGCAACAACCAAAATATTATCGACCATTTGTTCTAACAAAATTTGAAATTGAAACTAGATCAAAATCCTTAGAGGTTTTGAAGCAATTTAATGACAATCATTTAGTTGAAAAAATATTAAAACAAAATCCTAAAGCAGATGCTTATTTCCCGCTAAAAGCGAACGCAATCGATATGACAGTCTTAGTCAATAAAGAAACAGGTGAAGTTATTAAAATCGTTGACCTTCGCCCTTGGTAGTGATTTGTGAATAATAAAAAACCCGCATCTGCGGGTTTTTTAATAAGTTTAAATTTGACTTTGAATGTAATTCTCTATACCCAAAGATTCAACCAAATCAAGCTGAGTTGTAGCCCAATCCAACCATTCTTCTTCTTTTTCTAAAATCTCTTGAACTAGATCTCGAGTGACATAATCTAACTGCTCTTCTGCTAGTTTAACTGCAGTTTGAATGGCTTCAATGTTCTCTTTGACTTTACGTACATCACAATTTAAAACTTCAACGGTATGCTGACCGATATAGAGCTTACCTAGGTGTTGTAAGTTAGGTAAACCTTCTAAAAATAAAATACGTTCAATTATTTTATCAGCATGCTTCATTTGACGAATTGATTCTTTATATTCCGCAGAACCGAGTTGCTCAATGCCCCAATCGTTGAACATCCGTGAATGAAGAAAATATTGATTAATTGCAGTTAAATGATGATAAAGCACCTGATTTAACTGATTAATTACATCACGATTGCCTTTCATGTCTGACTCCTTAACTGCAATAAAGCTCGAACTAAGCAATATAAATTCGATATTAGAATAGAAATATCTTAAACAACAAAGTGTAATTTAGCGAGTGTTTTATAGAACAGCAAATGAAAATCACAATCAAAACAAGGCGCTAATTTCCAGATATTTAACAAATAAAAACCCGCTTAGAGTCAGAAGCGGGGGAGGAGGAATGGTCTGAGACCATTGGTTTTATAATTATGATTGTTAAGAAAATTTAAAAGCTTGGCTTATGCAGCAATTGCGATACGGGCTGCAATTTGTGCAACTTCATCACTGATGATCATACGTGCTTCAGGAGCACAGCGACCACAACAGGTGCCTAAATCGAGCATATCGCGAACTTCACGATAGCTTTCTGCACCATTGGCAATTGCATCTTTAATGTCTTGATCAGTAATACCACGGCACAAACAAACGTACATGAAATCAAACCAAGTGAATAAATGGGATAAGTAATATTATTGATAATTATTATCGTTTGTCAATAAAAATCATTTAAAAATGCTTTTAAAGTGATTGAGTTTTTGAATAAAAACTGTCATTTAAGCGGAAATCTGAGTAATGCTCAGATTTCCATGTGAGTCTTTTTGTTCTTTTGGAATGTGATATTTCGTGAAGGGCTTAAGCGATGTTTACTAACTTATTGATTAATAATCACCACCCCATCCATTTCAACTAGCGCACCTTTTGGTAGACTTGCTACGCCGAGTGCTGCACGTGCAGGGTAGGGTTGAGCAAAATATTCGCCCATAATTTGGTTGACCAATTGGAAGTTAGAAAGGTCAGTGAGGAAAATATTCAGCTTAGCGATATCTGCTAGCGTACCACCTGCAGCTTCACATACCGCTTTTAAGTTGTCGAATACACGGCGAATTTGAGCTTCAATGCCTTCTACCAGCTCCATGCTATATGGATCTAAGCCAATTTGACCTGATAAATACAAAGTGTCGCCCACTAAAATGGCTTGTGAGTAAGTACCAATTGCAGCGGGTGCATTTTCAGTATGGATTACCTGGCGGGACATCTATTTCTCCTATTATCATCACAGACACAGCACATATAAATATGCGGTGTCAGGTTAGCTGGCAACTTTCGCAGGCTCAGCAATGGCAACAGGTTGTGCCAAACGACTGATGCGTGGGAAGCCAAAATGCATTCTTAAATTACGGATAATTTCGGCAATTTGTTTACGGTTGTGTACAACAATATTCACATAGGTTTTTTCTTCATGTGAGCGGACTGTTTCTACACCCACTTTTTCTTTACGGCATAGATAGATCAGTTCTGAAATTTGCTCATCATTTAACAGCATGTTTAAGCATAAATAGGCTGTAAAACTAATGTCTTCACTGTCTTCTGTTGTCCAGTGTAAAGGCATGATATTTTCAGGATGTAAATGCTGTTCATGCAATAAGTTGTGACAACGTGAACGGTGCACAATCAAACCACGACGTGATAAATGACCTTGAATTGGATCACCTAAAACGGGGTTACAACAATGCGCATATTTGACGTCGACACCATCAGTACCCAAGATCAAGCGTGCAGAATTTGAAGTCTGAATGGTGTCTTGAGCATATAAATGATTGGCAACCAATTGAGGCAGTAAATCACCCACGGCGATCTGTTCAAATAATTGTTCTTTATCATTTAAATGACGCCAATTCAGCACATTTTCCCAATCGGCTAATGTCAAATCACTCACAGAACGGTTAAAGAGTTTTAATGCGCGATTTAAAGCTTGCTGACCAACTAAGCGTTGTTCGTCTTGGTCTTGGTCACGTAGGATGTTTTGTAATGCACGACGGGCTTTTTGGGTGTTAATAAAGCTCAGCCAGTCAGGGTTTGGTGTTGCAAGAACATCAGTGATAATTTCAACCACTTGACCACTCAGTAATGGTGTTGAAAGGGGTTTGGTTTCACCATTAATTTTCGCACCAACAGCATGGTTGCCCAAAAATAAGCTCGCTGAATAAGCAAAATCAACCGCTGTCGCACCCTGAGGGAGTTCATGCAAATGACCGTGTGGGGTATAAACCCAAATTTTTTCTTGATGTAGATAATCGAGTAATTCACTAAATGTAGTCTTTGCGCATTCGCCATCCACTAGCACATTTAAATTTTGCATGGAGGCTTGGATCGCTGAACGACAAGCTTGCGGTGCATTTTCACCGAGGACCACACCAAACCGCGCCGCTTTACGCATTAGCTCTGTTTGGATGGTCAGCGATAAAATGGTCTTTTCACCTTTTAAACGCATCATCAGTGACTGGTTGCCACCTGGGAGTGGGCGACGGATATGATCGGTGTAATTTAAAACCTTAAAACTTTCTTTGAGGATGTCAGCAAGTCGGTCACAGTCTGCGATGCTTTGTAAAATAATTTCAAAGGCATGACTATGAGTGAGCTCTTGCAGATCGATATCGTTTTTTACGAAGTGGCGAAGTAATTCAATATTATTATTTTTCTTTTTAATTCGACCTGAAATATGGTGCTGTTCAAGTAGGGTAGTGAGGTTGTTTTCCCATTTGGTTTGGTATTCGCAGCGTTTCGGTTTGGTTTGCAATAACGCTTCTTGAACATTGTTATACATATCCAAATCTAGATTTTGATAACACAAATGTTCAAGGTTGTCGGCCATTTCATTCATACCGACAAGACGTGCCATAGGCACAAAAATTTCAAAGGTTTCTTGGGCAATACGAGCACGTTTGTCAGGGCGTAAAGCACCCAGTGTGGTCATATTGTGATAACGATCCGCAAGTTTAATAATAATGACACGTGGGTCTTGTAGGGTGGCTTGCAGAATTTTACGGAAGGATGCGGCTTTATTATATTCTTTATCACTAGAATGGCTGAGTTTGGTGACACCGTCGACGAGTTCAGCAACGGTCAGGCCAAATTTTTCAGTAATATCTTGTTTGGTAAATTCAGTATCTTCGATGACATCATGCAGTAAAGCGGCCATTAAAGTTTCCGCATCAAGGCGCATATGCGCCAAAATACAGCTCACCGCAATCGGGTGAAGGATATAGGGTTCGCCACTTTTACGA
Source organism: Acinetobacter sp. YH12063 (assembly GCF_013419715.1). Lineage (NCBI taxonomy): Bacteria > Pseudomonadati > Pseudomonadota > Gammaproteobacteria > Moraxellales > Moraxellaceae > Acinetobacter > Acinetobacter sp. YH12063. The sequence continues at coordinate 154,636 of NZ_VOZO01000006.1, forward strand.
GTAATGCCATCATGGGCAATATCCGCATAGTCGCAAGCTTCAAGCACGCGTTCGACATCACTTACTGAAAGGTAAGCGTCGATTATCACATTTAACTGTTGCTTGGCTTGGCTGACCATTGGGCCTGGCATAGAACACCCTTTTACTACTGATTTACAAATGAAACGGTTAATACTTTAATGAAATGCATATTGCATGACTTGTCAATTTTTTAGTTTAAAAAAATGAAAATCTTTTTCGCTTGCTTTGCACTTCTTAAGCTTATGTTATAACTGTTCTGAGTAAAATATTAAAGAGAATCCATAAAAAAAGCCTAGTTAAAAACTAGGCTTTTAAGGTCAGGTTTATCTTATTGGAAAGAAAAACCGTCTAAGTTTAGGTTATTTGCAGAAAGTGCAAGGTCTAAACTTGAAGTTTGGTAGTCTTGTTCACGTTGTTTCAAAATGTCTTTAGAAACGTGACCCGCTGCGATTTCACGAAGAGCAACAACGGTTGGTTTGTCATTGTCCCACTCAACAGTAGGTTCGATACCTTGACGTGCCAATTGACGCGCGCGTTTGCTTGCCACTAGTACAAGCTCAAAGCGGTTGTCTACATGGTCTAAACAATCTTCAACGGTTACGCGTGCCATAAGAATTCTCGTTTGAATATAAATTTTTAACAGACTGTGCAGTATAAGGTGCTTTGTCTATAGACTCAAGTTTTAATCACTGTTCCGTAGGGGTGATTAATTTCTCAATCAGTTTTTCATGGCGCATGGCTTGTTGTTTTAAAACAAGACGATTGGCAATAATCACAGACTCTAAGTCATGCAGTGCTTTATTAAAGTCATCATTAATAATGACATAGTCAAAATTAACATATTGCTGCATATCTTCTACGGCACAGCTGAGACGATGTTCAATCACTTCAACAGAGTCTGTACCACGATTGGATAAACGTTGACGTAGATCAAATTGACTCGGAGGAAGAATAAAAATTTGTCTAGATTCAGGAAAAAGTTTACGAACCTGTTCAGCACCTTGCCAGTCAATTTCAAGTAAAACGTCATGACCTTTGGCCAATTGTTCTTTTACTGTGCGCTGCGCAGTACCGTAATAATTACCAAAAACTTCTGCATATTCAATGAAGCCACCTTCATTTACCAAAGATAGAAAATCTTCTTTTTTAGCAAAATGATAATGTACGCCGTCTAATTCGCCAGGACGCTGACCACGAGTGGTATGAGAAACAGAGACATGTAAATTGTTTACACGTTCAAGCAGGGCTTTAACGAGGGATGTTTTGCCCGTTCCCGAAGCAGCAGAAACGACAAACAAGAGACCCGACATGATATTTTTCCTGATATGATAAAATATCTTCTCTATTTTAGAGTAGACGCGCGCCAAACAAAATAGTTAGACGTCTATTGTTTACATTTATTTCAAGTGATACCCGTAAAATTGAGTGGGCATTGAGGATTCTATGGAAATTGTTTTAGCTAATCCACGCGGTTTCTGTGCAGGTGTTGATCGCGCCATCGCGATTGTGAACCGTGCACTGGAATGCTTTAACCCCCCAATATATGTGCGTCATGAGGTAGTACATAATAAATTTGTGGTGGACGACCTGCGTCAACGCGGTGCGATATTTGTGGATGAACTGGATGAAGTGCCAGATGACAATATCGTGATTTTCAGTGCGCATGGTGTATCTAAAGCGGTACAACAAGAAGCTGAACGCCGTGGGCTAAAAGTTTTTGATGCGACGTGCCCTTTGGTGACCAAGGTACATATAGAAGTGACCAAGTACGCACGTGAAGGCGTGGAAGCGATTTTGATTGGTCATGAAGGTCACCCAGAAGTTGAAGGGACAATGGGCCAATATGACACCAAAAATGGTGGTTCGATTTATTTGGTTGAAGATGAACAAGATGTTGCTGATCTAAAAGTGGTGCATCCTGAAAAAGTAGCGTTTGTAACTCAGACAACGCTTTCTATAGATGACACAGCAAAAGTCATTGATGCCTTACGTCAGAAATTTCCTGAAATTCAGGGGCCGCGTAAAGATGATATTTGTTATGCCACTCAAAACCGCCAAGATGCCGTACGAGATCTTGCTGAACAATGTGATGTTGTTTTGGTTGTGGGTTCACCGAACTCTTCGAACTCGAACCGATTACGTGAATTGGCTGAACGGATGGGTAAGCATGCGTATTTGGTGGACAATGCCGATCAGTTGCAGCAAGACTGGTTTAATGAGCACACAAAAATTGGTGTAACTGCAGGAGCATCGGCACCTGAAATTTTAATTAAACAGGTAATTCAGCGACTACAAGATTGGGGGGCAAAAGCGCCGCAAGAATTGGATGGTCGCGAAGAAAATATTACATTTAGTTTGCCAAAAGAGTTACGTATTCCTGTAACTCAGGCATAAAGTGTTAAAGATTTAACATTCTGATTTTTTTAAGAATTGACAGATAATTGCTTTTTGGCAATTATCTGTTTTTTTATGCCTTTTATCCTTATTTGTGTTTGTTTTGTAATTTAATTAGATATTATTTTTAATAGGGTAAAGTTTGGCGCGCCTTGGGGGGAGTATGCAGAAAAATAAAGGATTTACGTTAATTGAGTTGATGGTGACGATTGCTGTAATAGCGATTATCGCGACTTTGGCTGCGCCTTCGTTTGGAGATATGATTGTTCGCCAAAATTTAAAGAAAAGCACAAATGAGCTTATTGGGGTATTAAATCAAACGCGGGCAAAGGCAGTCTTGGAACGTAGAAGCATAGATGTCAATTTAAATTTAAAAGAAACAGATGCATTGCCTATAGATACTGCCACAGTAGTGAATTGGATGCCTCATGGTAAAACACATTTAACTGCCGCAAGTGAAACAAGTATTACATATGGACTAAGTGGTGGAGTAGTTGGAGCAACAACAGATACAAGTTTTATTTTATGTTCTGTTGCAGGTGGTAAATCTCAAACAATTAGTGTTTCAAAAATGGGAACGATTCAGCAGGTTGTTGAGGGGACATGCTAATGATTAACAAAAGTAATCAACAAGGTGTTGGTTTAATTGAAGTATTGGTAGCCCTTTTGATACTTGCAATCGGGGTAATGGGTTTTATCGCTTTGCAATACCGTGCTATTGAGGCAACTGCTGAAAGTGGTTCGCGAATTCAAGCGATCAACTTAGCACGTGATTTGGCAGAAAGAATGCGAGTGAATCGTGGTGCTGAAGATGTTTATGCCTTTCAGCTGAATACAGCAAATACTCAGAGAGTTTTTCCAACAAATTGCTTTAATGCGAATTGTTCTAGTACTGATTTGGCTGATTTTGATGTTGCTCAGATTGCAACAAAAGCAAGAGTTATTGGAATGTCTGTAAATTACTTACCATGCCAAGGAAATACGGATAGCCGTAGATGTATTTATGTTGCGTGGGGAGATACTTCTGCTACTGATGGTGCTGAAGCGGGGAACTGTACAACAGGGGCTAGCTATGAACAGGAATCAACATGTTTGATTATGGAGGTTTACTAAATGAACCCAATTAAACAAGCAGGCTTTACCTTAATTGAATTGATGATTGCATTAGCTCTAGGTTTAGTAATCGTGGCAGCAGCCACAATGCTATTTCTGACAAGTTCGCGTAGCCAAGCATTACAGCAAGGACAGGCTAGTTTACAGGATGATGCTAATTTTGGGCTGAATTATATTGTGAAAGATATTCGGTTAGGGAACTTAAATACGGTTCAATCTAGCATCAACGATTTGACAACTTATGGTGGAGTGGTTTTTCGTTCATCTTCAAATTCTGTTGAGGTAAGTGGTGTAAAACATGCAAATTTACCGATAAGTTTAGACGGCAATTCTGTAAATCAAACGCTTTTAAGCAGAAGCCGTGGTCTTTCAGTTGGAACGGCTCCACAGTGGACAGGGGTTTCTAACGTACAAGGGGAAGCTAGTGATCAGCTTACAATTCAATTTGTGCCTCAATATATTTTAGATCATAAAAATACGGCAACTGAAACAGATGATGTTTGGTATGGTGGATCCGATTGTGAGGGGAATGAACTTGAATTTACTCGTACGGAAGGTCGACATGTTGTAGTGCAGCGTTATTTTTTAAGAGCAGATACTAATAATAGTACAAGTGAACCTAATTCACCTTTGGCATTGGCATGTGATGCGGGCCACTATCCCTTAGAGGGCTCACCAACTGAAATTGAAGGTTTGGGTGGAGCAGGTGAAATTATTATAAAAAGAGCAGATCAATTTAGAGTTTTATATTCGATTCAGTCAGGTAACAATCATCGTTATGTCGATGCAGCAACATACATGGCTATGAATCCACGTCCTAGAATTTTAGCTGTACAACTAGGGGTATTGGTGCGCTCAAATCAGACAGTGGGTGGTGGTGCTGATTTTAAAGATGATCAAGTCTTTCGTGTTTTAGATCAAGATGTAACCGTAACGACACCTGCAGCTGGTGCTCCTAAATATGCAAGACAAGTTGTCACGCAGACAGTATCGTTGCGTAACACTTTCGGGGAGAGAGGACAATGATAAATAAACAGCGTGGTGCAACTTTAATTGTTGTCTTATTTCTTTTACTTGCAATTATTGTCCTGGGAACTTTGGCTGTTCGCCAAAGTTTAGTGAGCTTAAATATTGCAACAAACAGTCAAGCTCAACAGCTTTTGCTTCAAAACTCGGACTCAGCTTTTTTTAATGTTGAGCGTGAAGACAATATCATTCAAGCATTAAGCTCGAGTGGTATGTTTGGATATATCAGTGGTGCTACAGATAAGGAAAAGGAAATGGTCTTTTGCTATCGCGGAGCAGAGCCAAGTTTTTTTGATATTAATCGCGCCAGTTTAATTTATTGGAAGCCTGGTGAGGCAGCCCCAACAAATAATGAGTTTGGTGTAGATGGATACTGTAATGCTGATGAAAGTACGACTAACTTTTTTACTAGTGGTCGTAAGGCGGTAATGACACAAGTGGCTGTGAAATTTACAAGTATTTCTGAAAATGATCCATTTTTTGGTGCGCAATTTGGTACTGATGATCAAACTGTAAAATTTGACCGAAGTAAGCCTGTCAGAGTTTTTGCAATCTCGGTTATGCCAACACTAACCAATGCTTCAACAACAGATATTAATAATTGTTTTAGAAATCATATGAGTGAAGCAACTATTCCTGAAGGTACTTCAGTGGCACTAAATGCAATTTCACGTAAAACAGTGACAGAGTGCCTTGCTGGTTTAAATGTTCCATATACATCACATGTGACTGAATATGTGATTGTTCAAGACTTTGTATAGATTTGGAGTAATGAAATGAAAGATCCCAACAAAAATTTTCTTAGTTCATGTCGTTATAAAGTTTTAACAGCAAGTATAGCGGCAATGTCTACATTATTAATTACATCTAGTGTAGTGCAGGCAAGTGACATTGATATTTATCAAGATGCAAAATCTGGTGATATTACGTTGATGTTTCTGATTGATGTTTCTGGGAGTATGGATGAAAAAGATGGTACAGGAAAAATGCGCATCGATCGCGTTAAAGAGGCAATGGAGGCTTTATTAAATGGAAATAATAAACTAGCTGATGATAAAATCATTGGGCTATCGACACTAGGTGCATTAAAGTGGAGTGGTTATAACAGTAATAATAATAATAATGGTGCCATTATAGTACCAGCTAGAGCGTTGGGAGATAATGTCACTCAAACAAAAACACAAAGAGCTCTTTTGCTTGAAGAAATTAAAAAATTGACTGCGACAACAAGTACACCAACAGGAACATCATATTTAGAAACAGTTTCTTATATGTTGGGTAATAAGGGGGGGGGAGGATATAATAATTATTCAAGACCAGAAACTAAGGAAACTAGCTCATCGAGTACTTCAACTTGGCCTAGTTACACAGGTAATTATCTAGCTCCAAACTCTTTGACTCAGTCCGATGATATTAAAAAATGTAGTGGGCAAGGTGTCTATGTATTGACTGATGGTGAGCCGAACACTGGTGAGGCAAAACAAGATAGGGTTCGGGAAGCGCTTGGTATTGTAAGTGGAACGAATAGAGTGTCTTGTAATGGTAATTGGTCGTGTATTCAAGAAACGGCGAAAGCGTTACTTGACCCTGTGAAAAGTAGTAAACAGCTGAAATTTAAGACGGCGGTAGTTGGGTTTGGTTCAAGTTTCAATAATGTGGCTTCGTATGATCCTACAAAGACTCAAGCTCAAAATTTAGCCCCATTCGTAAATACTAATGGAACTAAAAAGACAAATTTAACGAATGTACAAGAAGCCGCATATTGGGGAATTATTGGTGAGGGTGGGTGGTATTCAGGTAATGAAGCTCAGGATGTAATTGATAGTGTAAATGATTTTATTAGTAACTTATCCAAAGATATTCCTTCTGTAACAACAGGTTCTCCGACCATCCCACGAGATGCATTGAATCCAGCTGAATTACAAAATAATGCTTATTATCAAACTTTCCAGCCAACACCAAATACAAATTACCAATTATGGCTGGGTAATTTGAAAAAATATTTAGTTGGCGATAATGGCATTCTAAAAGGCAAGAATTCGGCAACTGTATTTGAAACCGATGGCCGTATTAAAGAACCTACTTATGATGCTAACGGAAATATTACCTCTGCAGTTTATGATTATTGGGCAAAAAGCGTTAATACGGCTGTAGAAAATAGTGATGAAAATACAGTGGGCAGTAAGAAGTTTGCTGCACGTGGTGGTGCATGGTCACAAATGCTGCTTGGAGCAGATGTCCAAAAAAATACAGAAAGAAAGCTATTAACAAATCGTAAATTTGTTGGTAGTACCTTTGGTGGTACTAGTTCATTGCGTCAAGTTAAGCTAACTGATGTTACAGATGCAACATATAAAAATGATCCAAATCGTGGCTACTTGCTTACATTACTAGGATATAACTTAGATGTAGCAAATCCACCAACGACAGTGGATAATTTAATTACACAGCAACCTTTACGCCAAATGGGTGCAGTGATGCATTCTTATCCAGTTCTGGTAACGAATAAAGGTAAGTTGGAATATAACAAGACTAAAAAAGTTATGGAGTCAACCGGTCGTGAGGACTACGTATTATTTGGGACCACGCAAGGCTTACTACATGTGGTTGATGCAGACACAGGTGTAGAAAAGTTTGCTTTTGTGCCAAATGAAATGGTTGAGAATCAAAAAGATGCTTTCCGTTTATCCAGTGTTACCAATGGTGGAATGCAAAAACTTTACTATGGTATTGATGGAGCATGGAGCCTTTATACACAATATGTGGTAGATAGTTTTGGAAGTTTGGTTGTAGGAAATGGTCGTACTACCAGCCAGAAAGGTATGCAAATGGCATATGGTGGTTTGCGAATGGGGGGGCGCAGTTATTACGCATTAGACTTAAGTAATATTAATAGTCCTGAACTTAAATTTCATATTGATCCTGCAACTCAAAAAGTATATAGCGGAACAAAATCTACAACGTTTAGCCAGCTTCAATATATGGGGCAAAGTTGGTCTAAACCATCGATTGGTTGGATAAACTGGGGCGGTGAACGTAAACGAGTCATGTTAGTTGGTGGTGGGTATGATGCTGGTGGTGATGATGGAGATGCGCGTACAGGTGGGGTGAAAGGTTTATATGCTGGATATGAAAATGACACATATAATCCTACGAAATCAAAAGGTGCTGGCGTTTATATGTTTGACGCAGATAACGGTGATCTACTTTGGTGGGCAAGTGATAATGTTGCTACTACATCCGCAGCAGATACCAACACAGGTGTCATAGCAACGAAGCATTCTGATTTGAAATATAGTGTGGTAAGTGAGATACGTACTGTAGATCGTGATGGTGATGATTTAATCGATCATTTATATTTTGGAGATTTGGGTGGTCAATTATTTAGAGTGGATTTTGATAATAAGCAAAAGATAAAAGGTGCTGTTCCAAAAACACCTGTTAAGCTTTTAAGTTTAAATGCTGGTGCTAAAAGTCCTAGATTTTATGATATGCCAGGATTCTCTTTATATAATCAAAATGGTACGACCTTTGCTGTAATTTCACAGGGAAGCGGTAATCGTAGTACACCAATGAAGGATTTTTCTTCTACTGAAGCAGGTTATGATTACGATGCAATTTATAACATTTATGATAAAGATGTGGCACGTCGTGACTTATTCAATAGAACAACGGGTTTAAATACAGTAAATCTTCAAAAATCAAATCTAGGTGAAATTACAGATGCAAATCGTTTTGCTAATATCAACTTAGTTGCCCCTTATACAGGAACTGGAGGGTGGTTCTACAAATTCCAGAATTGTACGGTTGGTGTGGATGGTAAGCTGACAAATTGTAGTAACTATAAAAAACAAAGTGAAAAAGTTTTTGGTACTCCATTAGCAATGAACTATAAGCTTTATGTATCAACATTTGATGCGAGTAAACCTGGTATTTCTGGTGATTGTGGTGCTGGTGTAAAAGGTGAAAGTATGTTGACAGCATTCTGTATGCCTTTTGGCCAGTGTGCTTCTCAATTAGAACCTTCGCGTAGTGTTATTGGTGTGGGTATTCATACAGTAACCGTTGGTGGTACAGATGGTGGGGGTACTGGTGGTGAAGAATGTGTTGGTGAAAATTGTCCGCCTGTAGAATGCCAAGGCGAATCCTGCCCACCAAACGCGACTGGTAAAACAAGTGCCACTAATTATTGTATTAATACAAGTGGTCGAATTGCCTTAACCGTGACTGGTGGTTTTGGTAATGGTGAAGCGACAGAAGTGTGCCTTATCCCACAGCGGTGGTATGAAAAGCTCGCGCGTAAAGCATCATAGTGGGTGAGATATGAAAAGAAAAAACTTTTTTCAAGCAGGCTTCACGTTAATCGAGTTGATGGTGGTGGTGGTGATTGTGGCAATTTTTGCCGCAATCGCAATTCCATCTTATCAAGAGTACATTCGTCGGTCTCAGGCAACGCAAGCTCAAGATCAAATACAACAAATCGCAATGGCATTAGATCGGCATAAATCTAGAAATTTCAATTATCAAGGTTTTGTAATACCAACTGGTATGAATGTGCAGCCTAGAGGTGCAACGGGGGCTGCTATAAAATATAATTTTACAGTAGTACCAGGTGTTGGTGGTCAGACGTGGTTAATTACAGCGTTGGCTACAGATCCAAAGAATTACAATTTTTTAATGTCAAGTACTGGTGTACGGTGTAAAAATAAAACAGCTAATCTTATTGATTCAGCATCTATTTCATGTGGCACAGAAAATACGGGGCGTGAAGAATGGTGAATCGTATGATAAAAGGCTTCACGCTTATTGAGCTTATGATTGTGGTTGCAATTTTAGGTATACTTGCTGCTATTGCTTTTCCTTCCTATCAAGAGTACGTGAGAAAAACAAAAAGAGCTGAAGCACAGTCTGAAATGCTTGATCTAGCAAACCGAATTCAGCGCTTTAAAATTGCGAATTTTTCTTACGCCCCATTGATAAATAATGTTGAAGTACCGATGACGTTAAATGATTTACAGCATTCTGGAAATATTCCAAGTCAAGGTTCGGCTTTGTATACCATTCAATTAACCAATGTTACACCTACAACTTGGACATTGATTGCAACGCCGGTCGCAGCAGCATCTCAACAAAATGATGGCTCTATTTGCTTAAATCACCGAAGTCAAAAATTTTGGTCCAAAGGCCGAACGTGTACTATTGCTGATCTTTCTGATACTTCAACATGGTATAACCAATAACCTCAAATTCAAAATTGTGGATAAACACTTTTTGATCTTTCATTCAGGGCAAATTTCACGTAAAATATTGCCCTCTATGAAAGGGGTTTGAAATGTATCGATGGTCGGTACAGGGATAATCCGTAAAAACTATAAGGTTCTATCATGGTTGTTATTCGTCTTGCACGCGGTGGTGCTAAAAAACGTCCGTTCTATCAAATCATTGTGACTGATAGCCGTAATGCACGTGACGGTCGTTTCATCGAACGTATCGGTTTCTTCAACCCTACAGCTCAAGGTAAAGCAGAAAAACTTCGTTTAGATGCTGACCGTTTTGCTCACTGGGTTTCACAAGGTGCTCAACCTTCAGAACGTGTTGCTTCTTTAGCTGCTGAAGCTAAGAAAGCTGCAGCTACTGCTTAATTAGTAGTAGGTTACCCATGACACCAACACAGAATGTTCCCGAAGATCGTATTCAGATTGGACAGCTACGTTCAGCATATGGATTAAATGGGTGGCTCTGGGTCTATTCCAATACAGAACCTATGAGCAATATTTTTGACTACCTCCCTTGGTACATTGAGACCAAAGCAGGTTGGCAAACAGTAGATGTAAAACGTTGGAAACCACATGGCAAAGGCTTGGTTGTTTCGCTAAAAGGTGTGAGTGATCGTACCGCGGCAGATAACTTGGTTGGCGCAAATATCTGGATCTCTAAATCGCAACTGCCTCAAGCAGGCGTGGACGAGTACTACTGGTCAGATTTGAAGGGCTTAACAGTGTTAGGTCTTGGAGAAGATGAACAAGAAGTCAACCTCGGTCAAATCCACGAATTGTTTGAAACAGGTGCTAACGACGTGATGGTAGTTCGCGCTACTGCTGACAGCGTCGATAGCGAAGAGCGAATGATTCCATGGCATAAAGATGTGGTACAGCGTGTTGATCTCGAAGCTGGTCGTATCTACGTAAATTGGGGCGTAGATTATTAATCCTTTAAGGATTGACGCAGCAGGAAAATAGAGGAGTCTGCGATGTTTTTTGCAGTCATTACGCTTTTTCCTGAAATGTTTGAAGCGATTACAGCCTACGGTATTAGCGGGCGCGCAGCAAAACGTGACATTGTGCAAGTTCATTGTATCAATCCACGCGAATTTGCTGAGGGCAACTACAAAAGAGTGGATGAACGTCCATTTGGTGGTGGTCCAGGTATGGTGATGATGGCTGAGCCATTAGCGAAAGCAATTCATCGTGCCAAAGAGCTTGCCAAGCAAGCGGGTGCTGTTCATGTCCCTGTGGTGTATATGTCGCCGCAAGGAAAGACTTTAAATGAACCTGCGGTACAAGATTTCGTCAAATATGATGGATTGATTGTATTGTGTGGTCGTTATGAAGGTGTAGATGAGCGTTTGATCCAACAATATGTTGATCAGGAATGGTCAATAGGCGATTACGTTTTATCTGGTGGTGAACTCCCTGCGATGGTTCTATTAGATAGTGTGATTCGGAGACTTCCGGGTGTAATGTCTGATGAGCAATCACATGTGCAAGACTCATTTGTGGATGGTCTTTTAGATTGCCCACAATATACCAAGCCAGACCATTTTGAAGGTTTAGATGTTCCTGAAATATTAAAATCGGGACATCATGCCAATATTGAGAAATGGCGGTTTTTGCAGCGATATCAACGCACTTTAGAACGCCGACCTGAGTTGGTTGAAAAAGTTGAATTGACCAAGCAGCAAAAGAAATGGCTAAAAGATTCCAAGGTTTAATTTTTTAAATCTTATATTAGGCTCTTTATGTATTGAAGCGGTCAAGCATAAAGGGAAAGTCAATCGGGTCTATGCGCTTTAGCCTCTAGCCCCAGCGATGATTAGACCTCTTCTAACTCGCATAATCGGAGATACCCCATGAGCGGTAAACATCCTTTAGTACAAGCTGTTGAAAATGCACAGTTGAAACAAGACATCCCTGCTTTTGCTCCTGGTGACACAGTAGTTGTTCAAGTTAAAGTAAAAGAAGGTGAGCGTGAACGTCTTCAGGCATTTGAAGGTGTTGTAATTGCTAAGAAAAATCGTGGTTTGAACTCTGCGTTCACAGTACGTAAAATTTCTAGCGGTTTCGGTGTTGAGCGTGTATTCCAAACTCACTCACCAATCGTTGCTGGTATCGAAGTGAAACGTCGAGGTGACGTTCGTCGTGCTAAACTTTACTACCTACGTGAATTGTCTGGTAAAGCTGCACGTATTCGTGAAAAATTACCAGCTCGTAAAGCAAAATAATTTGTTTTACAACGCTGTAAAAAATGCGCCTTTTGGCGCATTTTTTATGCGAGAAAGAAAATTATAAACCTTGAGATTTTAGCCGGTTTGCATGTTGACGATAGACATCGACAGGATCTGGTGCGAACAACGCTTTGAGACCAAGCACTTGGTTGACTTCATCTAAATGGTTCCAGTTGTAGTTATCACGAATGGTTTTACCAAACTTGGCACTACAGCGTGATACGAGGCCATCATTGTCTTTTCCGCCATCGATCAGTAATGCAGTCACTTTTAGGGCTGAGTCTAAATCTAAAATATTGGTGATTTGGCCCACACCTGTAAATGAATAGTTATAAATGCCTTTTTCGACGCTATTACCGTCTGCACAATTGGATTTAGGCAAGCCCAGAGGGAATGCGGCATTGTACTTTGCAGAACCCGCTAGCGTTAAACTTGAACCACCTGCCAATGCGTCATGAGGGTAAGTCGTTGGATCTAGACCTTGCGCCCAAACGATGGCTTTAGAGACAAAATTCACAGCTCCAACCAAGGGTGCTTCGACAGCGGTGCCTTCAGCTTTTAAAATTAAGTCTGCAACAGGGGAGCCTTGATGAGGTCCTGCAACACTGGTTAATGAAGCCACCACATCTGGGCGAACACCGGCAACATAGCGAATTGTTGGTCCACCATGACTATGTCCAATCAAATTCACTTTATCTGCACCGGTGAGTGCTCGGATTTCAAGGACCTGTTGTAAAAGTTGTTCGCCACGTACTTCGGTGGAGTTAAACGGAGATACGCGCGTTGCCCAAACATTTGCACCATTGCGGGCAAGATCAGGCAGGATTTGATACCAATAGTCGAGTCCAAATGAGTCTGTACCAACGGTAATGAAACCACCCATACCATGGTTAAATACGATTGGATATTTGGTCTTTGCATAGCTAGAACTAGCTTTGGCGGTGACTTGGGTTGCTTGCGATGCAGATACATTACCGATGCACGTAGCTGCAATTAAACCTGCTAAAAATGGTCCGTATTTCATGAGCGATCCTCAATGTATTATTGTTTTATGACAATATTTATTGTCATTTCTAATAAAGCAATAAAGACCACCTGTTGCAAATTGAAAAAGATTAACTGTGACGCTAAATGTAACAAAATAAAAGAGCACGATTTATCAGATTGATAAAAGTAAATAAGAGGGCCGAAGCCCCCTTATTGCATTTAAACTTCAACGATAAGAATTAAAGTCCTTGCAGTTTTAAACGGTTTGCATGTTGACGGTACAGCGCCACAGGATCTTGTGCAAATAGCCCTGTTAAGCCAAACATCATATTGGCTAAATCGGTATGGTTAAGTTTGTAACTGTCATTAATGACTTTACCGATATAAGCACTACAACGTGCAACCATACCATCATTGTCTTTATTGCCATAAGACAATGGCCCGAGTTGCATCAGGATCGTGTCGATATCAAGTAGATTCGTGGTTTGCGCAACACCGGTCCATGAATAGTACTGAATGCCTTTGCTGTCGACTTGCTTTAAGTTTTTGCTGCAATTTTCTGAAGATGCCAAAACACCGTCAGTTACAGCAGATTGTGCAACCGTACTGTTAAATGCAGCAGAACCTGTTTGTGATAATGATTTCATAGAAGCATCGAAATCAATTTCAAGCTCAGGTTTTGCCTGACCTAAAGCAATCAGTGGGCCGACAATATAATCACCTAAAATATTGAAGGCAGTACGAGAAAGTGAGTTGCCTTGAATATCATCCGCTACTTTAGAGCCGTGATAGGTACCTGCAACACCTGTAATAGACGCAATATACTGTGGTTTTGTTTGAGCAACATACAATACAGTTGGACCACCATGAGAGTGACCAATTAAGTTAAGTTTTGGTTTCCCTGTAATAGCCAAAACATCTTCAACTTGTGCAATTAACTGCTCACCACGATGTGCTGTGGTATTTGCAGGAGATAATTGCGCTGCGAATACGGTTGAGCCATTTCGTGCCATATCTGGCAAGATTTGGTACCAATAATCCAGTCCAATGGTGTCGGTACCGATACGTGACCAACCGAGCCAACCATGCACCATTAAAATTGGATATTTGGTTTTTGCGTAGTCAGATTTTGCCGTTTCCTTCACCTGGAGGACGCTAGGCGCAGCTTGAGTGCTTGCCGAAATACTCATCGCTAAGCCTGCAACTGCAGCTACAGAGGCCATCTTGGCCGTGTTTACTAAAGATCGCATAAATGTTCCTTGATCTGATGTTGTTTTTATTACTTTTTAATAATGAAAATACTCTCTGCTTTTAAGCAACATCTTTGTGATTGGTCAGGCCATATCTTTGATTTTAGAGAGTTTGAATAGACAAAGATGCCTTGTCATTTTTTCATGCTCGGTTTGAAATTCCATGTCATTTTAGGACATGGACGGCGTTGAGGTGATAAGTACATTTATATACATTCGTTTTTTATTTTTATCGTTTATTTTAGTTGTTATCATTTAAGAACTTATTGAATTAAATTGTTTAATGCGTACAAATAAAAAAATTGTAAACAAAAAAGGACGTCCAAAGACGTCCTGTTCAGTGCTGAAAGGGAACTAACTTTTGAGTTAAAGTCCCTGTAATTTTAAACGATTGGCATGTTGGCGATAGAGCGCAACTGGGTCAGGTGAAAATAGGCTGCGTAGGCCAAAGATCATATTCACTTCATCTAAGTGGTTGTGATTGTAGTCATCACGGATTACTTGTCCGATGTGGGTGCTACAGCGTCCAACCAAACCGTCATTGTCACGATTTCCATAGGCCAAAGGGGCAAGCTGACTAATCACTGTATCTAATACATCTAATACATTCGTGGCTTGGGCCGTACCAGTCCATGAGTAGTAATACACGCCATTGTCGACTTTGGCACCCGACTCGTTGCAGTTCGCTGCCAGTGCTGCGGTTGGAAATTTTGCATTAAATTCAGCAGAACCTTTTTCACTGATTGCGGTGAGTGATGCATCGACACTATTAGGGAGACTCGAGTTGCCTTCAGCCCAAGTAATAATCGGTGCTAAAAGTTGATCGCCAAGTACACCAAAGACTGAATTAATGGTTTTGTTGGCTTGGATCTTATCTGCGACTAGAGAGCCGCGATAAGTGCCTGCAACCCCAGTTACCGAAGCTACATATTCAGGTTTGATCGCTGCAATATAACGTGTGGTTGGCCCACCATGTGAATGACCAATGAGGTTCACTTTAGGTTGTCCGGTCAGGGCAAGGACTTCTTCGACTTGAGAGAGCAATTGCTCACCGCGAACTTCTGTCGACTCTAGCGGAGAAACTTGGGCAGCAAAGGTATTGGCACCGTTGCGGGCTAAATCCGGCAAAATTTGATAAAAATAATCCATGCCAAAGCTGTCAAAGCCAATGCGAGTAAACCCGAACATGCCATGGGTAAATACAATCGGGTATTTGGTCTTAGCATAGCTTGCCGAGCTATTGGCGGTGACATGTTGAAGTCCAGCTGCAGCTTGGGACTGTGAGGTTGCGGCAGCTGCTGAGGCAGCGATGATTGCGCATAAAAGAGCTTGTGGTTTTTTCATCATTTCATCCTGAAATTGAAGTTATTTTTAAATTGTTATTTGTACTTATTCTGCAAAAGGTAATTTTCCACCTTGATCATGTACAGATTCAAAGGTACTAACGCGGAGCTGATCTTCCTTCGATTTAAAATGTTGATTACGGAGCTGCTGTACTGCTTGTTGTTTAGCACTGTCACTCATATTGCTTTTCACAATACTGTCACGCTCTGTGAGGTATTGATTTACGCTAGATTTCCAAGAGCTGCGCTGGCTGTCTAGATTTTCAAGGCGCTGAGTGGCTTCTGGACCAACTAAATTTAACCGCATTTGATGGATTTCTTCGCTTGATCCACCACGGGCTTTAATGTCCGCTGTGAGTTTGCGTAAATCTTCAAGTTTATTGATTTGTTCCAGATTTTCTTTCCAATCTTCTGGGAGTTCATCAAACAGGGCTTTTAGTTTTTTTGCTTTTTCAGACTCAGACAGTTTTTTGTCATTCACCACTTCCATACGTTTCAGCGTGTATTCGTGATAGGTATTTTCCTTGCCAAATAAACCTTCAATTTCATAATCAGAAAAGAACTGTTTTCTTAAATTCTGTGTGCTGCTGTAGATCGAGCGATAATATTGTGGTGATTCTTTATCATCACTTGGTGGCTGTAAATTACCTAATTGTTCACGATATTTCATATAGCGATCCCACAAATCATAAATTTGGGACAGCGCCGGTTCTTTATGACCTTGTGCAATGTAGGCTTTAAAATCCTTTTTGATTTGATCTATCGACTTTTCACCATATTGAGTGATGAAATATTCAAAACAATTCCGTGTTTGTTCGTTCACGATCAGACGATTTGAACCATCCATACTGATTTGACAGTTAACTTCTGTGTCTTGTTGACTTGGACTGAGCAGTGAAGAACCGCTTGTAGCTTGTGCTGTAGAGCTTTCGCCCTGAGCTAAAGGCGTATTTTGTTGTTGAATCGATTGATCTGAATGATCATTTTGTGATGCTTTTGGCGCCAGCCAAAATATAAATGCAGCAACAGCGATAACGACCAAGGCAATGATGAGCCAAAGTTTATTTTTTTGCATATCCCAATGCACCTTTATTCCGTTTTTAATTGTTTTAGAGTTCTAAATGCGAACTCAATATGACATAAAACGCAGATAAAAACATAGAAGAGTTGTAAACGTTAGAGGTGGGTTGTTACCATTGCGCTGTTCCTGTATTAGCCAAATTTTGACATGAAAAAAGCCTCTCCTAAGATCCAACGTCGTCCTGTACATGGTGTATTTCTTTTGAATAAGCCATTAGGTATTAGCTCGAATGCAGCCTTACAGAAGGTTCGTTGGCTATTTCGTGCTCAAAAAGCAGGGCATACCGGTGCGCTTGATCCGCTGGCTTCAGGTTTATTGCCGATTTGTTTGGGTGAAGCAACAAAGTTTTCGCATTTTTTATTGGATTCGACTAAACGTTATAAAACCACGGTCTTTTTAGGACACAGTACCACGACGGGTGATGTGGAAGGTGAAATACTATTAGAGCAAGCTGTTCCAACATTGACTGAAGAAAATATTCAAAATGTCTTGGCGCAATTTGTAGGGGATATTCAACAAATTCCACCGATGTATTCTGCGCTGAAAAAAGAAGGTCGCCCGCTGTACGAGTTGGCGCGTAAAGGCATAGAAATTGAGCGTGAAGCACGTCCAATTTCGATTTATGCCATCGAGTTATTATCATTTACTGAGAATAGTATTACACTCGACATCACCTGTTCCAAAGGCACGTATATTCGTGTATTAGGCGAAGATATTGCCAAAGCATTGGGTACTTACGGACATTTAACCTATCTACACCGTATTCAAACAGGTCATTTTGATCTTAACCCAAGCTTTACCATTGAATATTTAGAGAGTCTGACCGAAGCTGAGCGTGAAGCATTATTGCTGCCGGTGTATTCACCTGTCGATCATTTTTGCAAAGTGCAAGCGCCGGAAGGTCGAGCTGAATATTTTAGTCGTGGAATGGAAAGTAATATTGAGCATGCTGCGGAAGCGCAGGTTTTGGTATTTGATGGGGAACGTTGCTTAGGTCTAGCGGAAATTACTGATCGTAAGCGCTTAGTACCAAAACGTGTATTAAATCTTGAATAGTTATTAACAGCCACTGAAGCCAAATTATGGAAATTGAAATCATCTTAAGCCTGCTATTTTTTGCATTTTTTGCTGGTGCAATTGATGCAGCTGTTGGCGGTGGCGGACTGATTCAAATTCCTGCCATTATGAATGCCATGCCGCACTTATCTCCAGCGACTGTATTTGGAACCAATAAGTTGTCTTCGATCTTTGGTACGGCTTCGGCGTCCTATTCTTTTTTACGCCAAGTCAAACTCCGTTGGAAATTACTTGCGGTCATTGCAAGCTGTGCATTTGTTGCCTCCTTTGTGGGAGCAGCCTGTGTATCAATGATTCCTAAAGAAGTCTTACGTCCTTTTGTTTTGGTCATGTTGATCGTGATTGCGATCTATACCTTTGCCAAAAAACAATTTGGTCAGATGCATGTACGCCAAGAACTGACCCCTAAAATTCTCGGTCTTGCCGCTATTGGTAGTCTGGTAATTGGTTTTTATGACGGTATCTTTGGGCCTGGCACGGGCAGTTTCTTTATCTTCTTTTTTATTCGTTATCTACAAGCAGACTTTTTGCATGCCTCTGCCTTGTCAAAAGTCGCCAACTTAACCACCAACCTTGCAGCACTGAGTTTTTTTGCGCCCACTGGCCATGTGTTATTTGCGATAGGCTTAATGATGGCTGTAGCAAATATTTTAGGCTCGATCGTTGGTGTACGTGCGGCAATTAAATACGGTAGTGGCTTTATTCGAATTCTATTTTTGATTTTGGTGAGTATTTTGATTGTACGGTTGGGTTATCAAACCTTTACGGGACAAGCTTAAAACAAATCTTAACAGAGCGTTGCTGAATTCTGTCGCTGAAATGATTAGTATGAAAATAAGCGACTCGTTTGAGTTGTGGATAATAATTAAATTTCATAATACACAATTAGCTAAGCATCAGAGGTCATCACTACAATGAATATATTTGAAGCTTTACGCCAAAGTCATGAAAAGCAACGTGAACTTGCTGAAAAACTCATTCAAACATCAGGGGATACACCTGAGCGTCGAGATTTATTTGAGCTGCTCAAAAATGAGTTATTTGCTCATGCTGTTGGCGAAGATCGTTATTTTTACATCCCGTTAATGATGACTGATTCAGGCCTAAACATCACCCGTCATGCATTGGCGGAACATCATGAGATGGATGAATTATTAGAGCAACTGACGGAAACTGAATTTAGTAATCCAGGTTGGTTGGCAATTGCGAAAAAGTTATCTGAAACGGTACATCATCATTTGCAGGAAGAAGAACATGGCTTTTTTCAGCAAGCGGGTAAAATCTTAGATGAAAAACAAAAGGAAAGTTTAGCCAAACAATATTTAGCCGAGTATAAAAAATATAAAAAAGCAGATAAAGACAGCCTGACTGGTTAAGTCCTGTATAGAAGCTAGACTTTTTCGAACCTTGTATTTAAAAGCCTTGTATTTAAAAGCTTAGATGTAGGAGTGCTTAGACAAGGTGTTGAAAAATGGCGGCAATCCCGCCATTTTTATTTAACTATTTTGCCTTTAAAAATTTAGTTGGTTAGCTGGCTGTTTCCGATTTTGAGGAACGCATCGTCACCCCGACTGAGGCGAGCATAATGCACACCAGAGCGAGCCATTGCCACATGCCGATACGTTCTCCCAATAAAACCATACCCGTAATAGCTGCCAAAGCAGGTGAGATACTCGACAATGTGCCATAACTCAGCTTACTTAGAATCTTTAAGGCTTTGAGGTCTAGGGCATAGGGAATCGCTGTGGCTAAAATGGCAATCAATAGTGCTTTAGGCCAATATTGTGTATCCAATAAAGCTGCTGCGTTGTTATAGAGGCCGATGGGTAATAAGGTCAATGCCGATAAACTAATGGCAATGGTCAGTGCATGCATGCCAATATTTTGGTGTACCACTTTTTGCCCGAAATAAATATAAAAGGCCCAACAGAGTCCGGCAGCCAAGGCACACGCCGCACCAATCAGTGAGAAATTACCACTCTGGGCTTGTCCCCAAGGCACCATCAACGCAATCCCTAAGATCGCCAAAAACACCCAAATATAGTCACTACGATTTTTTATCGACAGCAGCGCCAAACCTAGCGGCCCAATAAACTCGAGTCCTACAGCAATCCCTTGAGGGAGTTTGCCTAGTGACATATAGAACAAGACATTCATCAGGCACAGGGCTGCGCTATAGCAGAGTAGATCACGCCATTTTAAAAAGGACAGCCGTTTTAAAATCTGCCAAGAGCGGAACATCAAACAAATAATAATCGAGGCAAAACACAGCCTTAAAATGGTCACGCTCAGTGGGTCTAGTACCAAAAACAGTTGTTTGGCAAATGAAGCACTGATCTGATAGGAGATCATGGAGAGCACCATGAAAACAACAGCAAGAAGTTGTGAATTTGGCATGCGGCACACAGTTGTTGGGCGGTGTTGAGCCCTATTTTTGAATCAGTACAGTATAGCGGTTAATGCTAACAATTGAGTGAATTTTAACATTTGATCAAATCATGATGGATTTTGAATTTAAAATTCTAAGGTTCGGCTGATGTAAGAGCAGGACTGAGCACGTCATGATTCAATTTGAATTCAAAAAATTGAGTCTGAGATTCATGTAGTTCATCCATTGTCATGGGAACATATTTTGAATTTAAATGACTTTGGCTTTTTGCGTGGTATAGGTACAACCAATCGAGGCACAGATGATGACAGCCAGGGCTAACCACTGGGTCCAAAGTAATTGTTCATTTAAGAAGACAAAACCAGAGAGTGCTGCAATTGCAGGTTCTAGGCTCATGAGCGTTCCGAAACTGAGCGCCGTTAAATTGCGGAGCGCAATCATTTCTAGAGTAAAAGGTAAAGCACTGGCTAGGGTCGAAAGTGCAATAAAATACAGCAGACTACTTGGCTCAAACGCCTGTGCCGGCATACCTGCAAAGATTGCGATGGGCATCAGAACACACATGCCGACGAACATGCCTAAGCAAACGGTATGATTGCCTGAGACCCCTGATGGTTTTTGACCTGCCACGATATAGAGTGCCCAACACGCACCTGCACCGAGGGCAAGCAAGATCCCAATTGGGTCAAGACGTTGTGCTGCTTGATCAAATGGAAACAGCAAAATTAGGCCTAGAATTGCAAGGCCGACCCAGACGAAGTCGAATTTTCGTCTTGCTGCCAATAGTGCAACACTTAAAGGGCCAATAAATTCAAAAGACACGGCAATGCCGAGAGGTAGGCGATCAATGGACAAGTAAAACAGCATATTCATGCCTGCAAGTGCACAGCCATAGCTGATAATTGCAGACCATTTGACTTGTTTAAAATTGATTTGCCAAATTTTAAAGATAATCGCCAAGATTAATGCACCAAGCAGTAAACGCATCGCGGATACGGTCAGGATGGGAAACTGACCAAACAGGTACTTAGCGAACGAACCACTGCTTTGCATACTGATCATTGCAATAAGCAAGATCAGTGGTGCTTGTAGAGCAGGGGTAATTTTAAAATTTGGCATAGACTAAATTTGTTTCGATGACTCGAATAGCGGGAGATTGGCAAAAGCCAGATTTTAAAAGTCTACTACAATAAAAAAACCACAGCCCGAAGGCTGTGGCTTCAGTGTCTAATTAAATTAGAACAATACGCGAACGCGGATGGTACCTTCAACTTCGTGAAGAGTATCCAAAGCTTCTTTAGATGCAGTTGCATCAACGTCCATCACAAGATAACCCACATCGCCTTTGGTCATTAAAGACTGACCAGAGATGTTGATACCGTGTTCAGCAAACAAGTTGTTGATTTTTGAAAGCACGCCTGGCACGTTTTTGTGGATATGAAGTAAACGGTGTTTGCCTTCAGTCAACGGTAACGCGATTTCTGGGAAGTTCACTGCAGATAAAGTCATACCTTTATCAGAGTAAGCAACGAATTTTTCAGCAACCTCAAGACCGATGTTCGCTTGCGCTTCCATTGTTGAACCACCCACGTGAGGAGTCAAAATCACGTTGTCTAAGCCACGAAGTGGAGAAACGAATTCTTCACCGTTTGCTTTAGGTTCTTTAGGGAATACGTCTACAGCCGCACCAGCAATATGACCAGATTTGATTGCATCAGCAAGATCTTCAATGATGACACATGTACCACGTGCAGCATTGAGGAAGATTGCGCCTTCTTTCATTTGAGCAAATTGCTCTTTACCGAAGAAGTTACGTGTAGATGGAACGTCAGGAACGTGTAAAGAAACCACGTCTGCATTGGCAAGAAGTTCACCCATAGAACCGACTTGACGTGCATTACCCATTGGAAGTTTAGTTACAGCATCGTAATAAATTACGTGCATACCTAAACTTTCAGCAAGTACAGAAAGTTGCGAGCCAATCGAACCGTAACCAACAATACCTAAAGTTTTACCACGAGTTTCAAATGAACCGACTGCAGACTTGTTCCAACCACCACGGTGAGTTGAAGCAGATTTTGCAGGAACACCACGAAGTAATAGAATCGCTTCAGCAAGAACTAGTTCAGCAACTGAACGAGTATTTGAGTATGGTGCGTTAAATACTGGAATACCGCGAATCATTGCAGCATTTAAGTTCACTTGGTTTGTACCGATACAGAAACAACCCACAGCAATCAGTTTGTTCGCCGCTTCAAAAACTTCTTCAGTTAATTGAGTACGTGAACGAATACCAATGAAGTGAGCATCTTTAACCGCTTCTTTCAACGCTTCACCCTCAAGCGCAGTTTTACGGTAGTCAATGTTGGTGTATCCAGCAGCATTTAGAGTGTCGATTGCGTTTTGGTGAACGCCTTCTAACAACAAGAAACGAATTTTATCTTTAGGTAAAGAAAGATGTTGGCTCATTACGGCTCCGCTACAAAGGCCAAATTTAGTGCGCATATAATAGCATAGGAAGTCGCCTGATATACATTTCCTTTATGACCGACGTCATGGCTATTTTGGCGAATGATGAGTCAATATTTTTTAGATTTGGTCTAATTAACTTGGTCATATTCCTCGTGACATTTTGAAATCACGTTTTTCTTTGGGTTTTGTCAAAAAAAGCCCAGTTATAGCTTATAATGGTGCCGCTCAAAATCATCATGACCAATTCCCTGACATTTTGATGCGCTCTGTTTCAGGCTTTTTCCCTTGAAATATGCGTTACCGCAGTTTTGACTGAATGAAGTCTGGACCTTTAAAAAAACTTGTTTACTTCTTGCAAGGTCTGAAAACGATGAATGCTCCAGTCGCTTTAACCCCAGAGTTATTGACCCAATTGACCGCTATTGTTGGCGAAAGCCGTATTAAAACAGATGCGGATAGTCTCCAAAATTGGGGTCGTGACCATACTAAGCACTTCGATCCAAACCCGTCGGTCGTCGTTTTCCCTTCAAGCACAGAGCAAGTTCAACAAATTGTTAAGCTGGCAAACCAATTTAATGTCGCGATTACCCCAAGTGGCGGTCGTACAGGTTTATCAGCAGGTGCTGTGGCTGCTAACGGTGAAATCGTGGTGAGCATGGACAAGATGAATCAAATCTTGGAATTCTTTCCAGCTGACCGTATGGTTCGCGTACAAGCAGGTGTAGTGACTGAACAACTTCAGAACTATGCTGAAGAACAAGGCATGTACTATCCAGTTGATTTTGCATCTTCAGGTTCATCTCAAATTGGCGGCAACATTGGTACCAATGCGGGTGGTATTAAAGTGATTAAATACGGCATGACTCGTAACTGGGTGTTGGGCATGACTGTGGTTACTGGTAAAGGTGACATCCTGCGCTTGAACAAAGGCATGATCAAAAATGCGACGGGTTATGCGCTTCAACACTTATTTATTGGTGGTGAAGGTACGCTAGGTTTAGTGACTGAAGCTGAAATCAAACTTGAACGTCAACCCCATGACTTACAAGTGTTGGTTCTCGGTGTGCCTGATTTTGATGCGATTATGCCTGTTCTACATGCCTTCCAAAAGAAAATCGACCTGACTGCATTTGAGTTCTTTGGTGAGCTTGCAATGCAAAAAGTATTGGACAATGGTCATGTACAACGTCCATTTGAAACACCATGTCCGTTCTATGTTTTACTTGAGTTTGAAGCACCATTTGAACCGATCATGGATGCGGCAATGGAAATCTTTGAACATTGCATGGAACAAGGTTGGGTACTGGATGGCGTGATGAGCCAAAGCTTAGACCAAGTACACAGCTTATGGCGTTTACGTGAAGACATTTCTGAGTCAATCGCACCGTTCACTCCATACAAAAATGACATTTCAGTACTGATTACGCATGTACCTGCATTTATTAAAGAAATTGATGCAATTGTGGAAGCGAACTACCCAGACTTTGAAATTTGCTGGTTCGGTCATATTGGTGACGGTAACTTGCACCTAAATATTTTGAAACCTGCGGATTTAAGTAAAGATGAATTCTTTGCAAAATGCCAAGTGGTGAACAAATACGTATTTGAAACTGTGAAAAAATATGACGGTTCAATTTCTGCAGAACATGGCGTGGGTATGACCAAAAAGCCTTACCTCGATTACACACGTTCAGCAGAAGAAATCGAATATATGAAAGCATTGAAAAAAGTATTCGATCCAAATGCGATTATGAACCCAGGTAAATTGTTCGATCTTTAATTTTTTAAAGACGATTGAAAACGCATCTTCGGATGCGTTTTTTATGGCTATAGCACGACTTTTTAGCCGCCTATGGATGAGAAACAGCACATTGATTTTGTGGAATGGACTACTTCTTTTACATTGCTTAAATAGTGTTTTGGACAAATGTTCGGCATGATAGGTCTGAATAATAAATTTGAGTTGGTTCTATGTATCGTTTAATTGCTGTGTCTGCATTGTGTGTGGGGATGTTGGCGGGTTGTGCGACAACGCAGAAAATTGTGTCTAAAGTCGGTTATTCTGCTACGCCACTCGATCAGGTATTAAAAGAACGTCCTGATTTGCGTAAAGAACTGTCGACTGTGGAAATTCGTCAGTATTTTAACCGTGTTGAGTCGCCAAATGCGGGGCAGGTGAAAGTGACTGAAACGGGTTTGATGGATGATTCGGTGAAATCGGTTCGTACTATTTATAGTTTTAGATTGGTGGATGGTGACTGGGAGCGTGTAAATACGCAAAAGGAATATCAGTGCCAGCGTGGTAAAAATACCAAGACTTTCCAAGCAGCGAAGTGTCCTTAAATTATAAAAAGTTAAGGTCTAAATTTCTTATTAAATATTCAGCATGACGGGGTCCTTTCATTTTAAATTCGATGATTGGAGCTCGTATCTACTTTTGTTTCGGCAAAAGTAGCAAAACCATCTTTCATCCGCAAAACTCGTCAAATACCATCTTCAATTGTGTAGGTCGCAGAAACTTTACATATTGAATGTGTCCTGACTCGGACAGTTGCGGATGAGTTTCCGCGTATCTTAATTTTCATCCTAAACATAGAATATTTAATCCTAAAAATTTTCTCGTGAGTTCGTATAGTTTTTAATAATATAAAACCGAATTCAAATCATGATCAGATTTCAAATTTATGATGAAAACCCTCGCTTTTATTCACGTCAATGACTCAGGCTCAGCTGTAGGTGACTTTGCCCCAGTGACTTCAGTATTTTCCCATTATGAATTGGGGAATACCGTTTCGCCTTTTTTATTGCTCGATCATTTAGGGCCTGGAGTGCTGAAACCAACCCAACTGAAAAAAGGCGTGTTGGAACATCCACATCGAGGCTTTGAAACCGTCACCTTGGTGTTTAAAGGCGAACTTGAACATCATGATACGACTGGCGGCGGTGGCGTCATTGGTGAGGGCGATGTGCAGTGGATGACTGCTGCTTCAGGCATTCAGCACGAAGAAGTTTTTAGCCACGCCTTTGCACAGCGGGGCGGCGCATTTGAAATTTTGCAACTTTGGGTCAATCTGCCTGCCAAAGATAAAATGAATCCTGCACGCTATCAGAGCTTAGCCAAAGCCAGTATTCCAAAGGTCGATTTAGCCCAAGATGCAGGTTGTGTACGGGTCATTGCAGGTCATTATTTAACAGCCCACGGCCCCGCAGAAACACATACGCCTATGCAAGTATTTGATGTCTTTGTCAGAGCCAATCAAAGCATCACCCTGCCTGCACAGGAAGGGGATACCACGCTTGTGTATTTACGTTCGGGCAAGCTGAAATTTAATGAAACGGATGAACTATTAAATGCACAGCATATGGCAGTTATGTCGAGCCAAGGTGAAAATGTCGAATTGACGGCAGTTGAAGATAGCCACATGTTGTATTTATCGGCGCAGCCTTTAAATGAACCCATCTATGGGCGAGGTTATTTTGTGATGAATCATTTTGCAGAAGTCATGCAAGCCTATGAGGACCTAAAACAAGGTCGCTTTATCCAAAAAGCAGACAATGAAAAGCCATAAAAGTGGCTAGATAAAAAGACCAATACAACGCCAGCAAACACTGTTAAAATAGTCGGACTCAAACCGACAGATCGGTTCGTTGAAGTTCATTTTATCTCTATCTAGCGTCTTGTGAATACGACGCACATATGGCGGATATGCCGCAAATTCATTTTTAAAATTAATATTACAGTGCTCGTCATTGGGCTGAAGTGTCTCTCCCTATTTGTCATTTCAAGCTCGACAGCACACATTTGATATGTAGATAACAATGCAAAACGTACAAACCACAAAATTAAGTCGTGCCACCTTAATGTTTCCCTTGGCACTGGTTTTATTTGAATTTTCTGTCTATATCGGCAACGACTTAGTCCAACCCGCCATGCTTGCGATTACCCAAGAGTTTGGCGTGAGTAGTGCATGGGCACCCTCGTCGATGTCATTTTACTTATTGGGAGGTGCCTGTGTCGCTGCGATATTAGGGCCTTTGTCAGACCGATTAGGCCGTAAAAAAGTCCTGTTGGGTGGTGTAGCATTCTTTAGCTTATGCTGTTTAGCGATATTGCTCACCCATAATATCGAAAGCTTTTTAACGTTGCGTTTTTTACAAGGTTTCGGTTTATCGGTCATTTCAGCCGTGGGCTATGCCGCTGTTCAGGAAACTTTTGAAGAGCGTGATGCCATCAAAGTCATGGCGATCATGGCGAATATTTCACTACTAGCGCCACTGATCGGTCCCGTCCTCGGTGCCTTTATGATTGATCACGTGTCATGGCATTGGGGCTTTATAGGAATCGCATTTCTATCTTTTCTGAGTTGGTTTGGTTTAAAGGCCAAGATGCCGGCTCAGCACATCAGCATTCCAAAGCAACCGGTGGGCTATATCATTGATGACTTTAAACAGGTGTTAAAAAATAAACGCTTTTTGGCACTGACACTGGGCCTACCGATGGTGGCAATGCCACTGATGCTGTGGATTGCGCTATCTCCGGTGATATTGGTGGAGCAGCTAGGACTGAGTAGCATGCAATATGGCATGGCACAGTTTCCTGTTTTGGGCGGGCTGATCATCGGTAATATTGTCCTGATTAAAATCATCGACAAATTGCCTCTAGGTCAGTCTGTGATGATCGGGCTACCGCTGATGTTACTCGGAACGAGCCTCGTGGTGATTGGGACGATGACTGAAAGTTATTTTCTGACCTTTCTCATTCTCGGCATGAGTTTGGTCAGTTTTGGTGAAGGGATTAGCTTTTCTGTGCTCTATCGTTTTGCCTTAATGTCGTCTGAAATGTCGAAGGGCACAGTGGCTGCGGCAGTGTCTGTAATCATGATGCTGACGTTCTTTGCCGTGATCGAAATTGTTCGCGTGCTGTATGAAAATTTTGGCCTTTGGGCCTATAGTTTGGCAGGCTTTACCCTCATTATCTTGTGGTTCAGCCTACCACGCTTGGTGGTGCGAGATATTATGCGACAACGTAAATTGACGGGTGAATTTTAAATTCGAGTTCATGCCATCATAGAAAAAGCCCAATGCTGTGTAGAACAAAATTGGGCTTTTTTATTTTCTTTAAACAGTCTTAATTTGATGTTGCCGGTTGTTCTGCATTTTTTAATTTGCGATCGAAAATGAACGGGCCAAAAGGCAAAATCGATGCAATCAGGCCCATTAGAAATACACTGAGCGACCATTTTTGCTTTTCACAGACCACAAATAGCACCACCAAGAAGGCAATAAACAAGACGCCATGTCCCATACCGACGTATTTGACCAATATTGGATTATCCATCAGGTACTTCATTGGCATAGCAATGAACAATAATAATAAAAAGGAGATGCCTTCGAGTAGGCCCACAAAGCGTAAGGTCTTGATATTCATGCGAAGTCTAAATTCAAAGTGATTTCAGCCTTGAGTGTACCTGAAAGCACTGCAGGAACGAAGCATTCCCGTTGAAATAATTGATCCGCATATTGAATCTAAGTTGATGTATTTAAAGTTAATTCTGAGTCGTCTGCTCGGATTAACCTTCTAGATCCGTTAAGGCATCTTCAATCGAACCCTGATCAAATTCATAGTTACAGCCGAGTAAAATCATCGGGCTTTTTCCGGTCATTTCAGACAGGCTTAGTTTGTGATTGATGGCATGCAGATCATCTGTTTCAGTTTCCGTACGTAGGATTTTTTCACCACGGAAAAATGGCATATTGGCAAACATTGGATGCTGCTCAATGCCATATTTTTGGGCAAGTTTTTTCACATCGGCTTGTCGATAGATCGCGAATACTGCATTGGAAGACAGGCCAATTTCTTGGGTCGGCATGCCAAAAAATTCAACAGCTTGCGTATTTTTATAGATATAAATAAACGGTTGATGTGGGTCATCATGGCGTTTCCAGCCCAATTGCCCCAGAGCCTTTTCATAATCGAGCAAAGTGTCATGGTAGGTGTCGTAATCGGCCTGACATTCCAAAATACGCTTCAAATCTTGTGCTGTCGGTGCTGCAAAAACAGAAGACGCAGCTAAACATGAGGTCGCCACAATCGTAGGTAATATAAGGCGTCTAAAACCTAAACTAAGCATTTTCATCATGAGTCTCGAATGATTTTATTTAATTTCCGCCTGAATCAGCTGTGTTCGAAGCTGAATCAGTTCGGCTAATGTTTCTAATAATAAACTGATTTGCTTGAGCACCAGTTGTAGGTGATTAGACCGCATTTCTTCAGTGCTGAGTGTTTGAATTTCGAAAAGTTTTTGCTGAATTTTCTCAGGGTTGAGCGGTTTTTGCTGAATTAAGACGTCGTCTAGGGTGCTTTGACACCATTGCAGCAGTTCAAGGACTTGTTGGTCTTGTACCTGTTCACGGTGGCTCCCCAACGCAGAAATATAACTAAGTTGACTATGGCTATAGACCAAATAGCGAAATGCGTGTTGTATTAAGTTCTGGTCAGGATCAGGTTCAGTACTTAAACTAGAAATCATGCTCGACAGTTCAGTTTGAGCATTATGGGCTGAACGACGGGCACGCCGATAAGCAATGCTATTGGTTTTCCCATGGAGATATTGCTCAACCACGGCATCAAAATAATGCAGGGTCGCAGCAGAGCTTTTTTGAATGGTCTTGGAAATATTGCGAAAGTCCCAATCTGGCCAGATCACATTCACTGCGAACCATGCAATAAAACAGCCGAGTAGGGTATCAACGATACGCGGTAAAATGACCGCATAACCAGCGCCTTTTAAATTAAAAATCAGCAAGACCATTAAGGTTGCCATGAGAGTCGCCATGGCATATTTTTTGGCACTCAGATAGAAAAAGCACACGCCAAAAATAATTGTCAGTAGTAATTGACCTTCGACACTCGGCACAAAATACAAAATAGGAATGCCAAGTAAGACCCCTAATATGGTTCCCAAAGTCCGCATTTTTAAACGACTTTTGGTCGCAAAATAACGCATCTGACAGACAAATAAACTGGTCAATAAAATCCAGTAGCCATTTTTGGCAAACGGCAAGAGGGAAATGGCGTAGCCCATCGCAAAGACAAAAGCGATGCGAACGGCATGGCGAAATAAGGCAGACTCAGGACTCAAATGCTGTTTCAGTTTGAGCCATAAATCATGCCAGCCGTGAATGTCGTCGTCGAGTAAATTGAGGTTGTCGATATGCTGCTGATAGGCCTGTTGCTGTGAATGATCTAAATCCTGCACATGCGAAAAACGTTCTTGCACACTGTCCAAATTACTCAAGATCAGCTGTAGATTTTTCACTTCTATATTTTGCGGATTATTGGCCATCCACTCCTGCAAAGAGGCATGCAAATGTGCCAGTGCTTGCGCAGTAATGGGATCAGGCTGATAGGGCTGTCGATGCAAAATGCAGTTGGCCAACTGTTGGCAAGCCTGTGCTTGTAATCGAATATTTTTTTGAAAACGGAAAATTAAATCGGTACGGCTAAAATTTTGATGAATTTGTTCATAGTGTAAATAATTCGCACTGGCCTGTTCGTGAATATCTTGTGCCAAGAAATATAAATTCAGCCAGTAGATGGTGTTTTTATTGGCTCTTGAGGCTTTTAAACGGGTGAGTAAAGAAGCTTTGGTCGTGTTTAAACTTGGGATGACATCACTGTTTTTGAGTGATAATTCATATAGTAAGTGTTCCACATTGTCGACATTATCTGGGTCAAATAAGCGTGCTTTTGCATTCAGTACTTCGGCGATTTGTAAAAAACAACGCGAGAGATTGTCTTGTACGGGTAGGGTGGGTTTAATCAAGTAAAAGAGAATTGAGGTGAAGCCATACCATAAAGCCCCTAGAACAAAGCAACTGGGTTGAAAATACCAGGTCTCATATTCGCCCAAGCCGAACATGGTATAAATCGATAGTAAAATCGTGCCAAAAGATATCGTGGCATAGCGTTGCCCCAAAGCCCCCAATAAAATAAATCCTGCACTGGACAGTGAAAGATACAAGATAAACAGCAGCTTATAGGGATAGAGAAAATCTAAAATACTACTGACACTAAAGAAGAGTACGCAGACATAGAGCAAATTACGCAGTCGGATGCTGAGTCGGTCATCAAAGTCGGTGAGTGCAGTGGCAATCGCACCTAAGGTGACGGGCACAATAAAACTATGAAAACCGAGAAAATATAATCCGAGCGTGGTGCCACTCAAAACAATACAAATTTGCAGGCAATACATAATGATTGCACTGGATTGAAACTGTTGAAACCAAGAGAGTCGCGTGTTCACAGAGTTATGAAGTATTCGAATGATTTTGTAAATTAGACTGAGCTTTTTTCTGTGAACTGTCAATTTTTATTCAATAGAAAAGCGGACTTAAAGTCCGCTTATTCAAATCTATGTGCAAGGTCGATTATTGAATCACACCACAGGCAATACGGTCACCGCCACCGCCTAGAGGTTTAGGGTCATCTGAGTAATTATCACCACCAGCATGGACCATGATGGCTAAGCCTTGTACATCCGCCAATTTCAAGCGTGGTGCAATTAAATTCACTTTTGCTGTGCCATCCGTTTGAACTTGAAGGATCGGTAAGTCACCCATGTGACCGGTTAACGGTGTACCGTGGTGAGGTGCCGCTTTAGGGTTAAAGTGACCACCCGCAGCGAGTGCAGCACCCGCTTTTCCATCTTTTTCAGCTGGGGCACAAGAACCTTTTTCATGAATATGGAAACCGTGTGGACCCGGAGGAAGCTGGGTTAAATTGGTATGAATAACCAAGCCAGCAGGGCTATCAACCAAGTTAATTTGACCGATGCTTTGACCAATACCTTGAGCAGTCACGGCATTGACCGTCACGGTTGTTGCATTCAGACCTGTTGAAGTCGAGGTACTTGCACAGCCTGTAAACATCAGGGCACTGACCGCAGCAAGCGCGTCGAATTTAAATAGTGAAGACATGTTTGGCATCCTGTCTGTTTTTATGGAATTTCAACCATTGAAACAGATGCGGATACAGGATGACAGATAATTTAAGTATTTGATTGTAATATTTGTTTAATGAATTCAAGCCTGAATTAAGGTTGTTCAGGCTTATCATCCATATTGTCTAAGTCATGTGCCAATGTTGCTTTGGGCATCATGACGGGTTCAATTTGGGTTTCATGCAACCATTCACGCCAAATGGCTAACAATACAGCCAAGATCACTGGACCGATAAATAAACCGACAAGACCGAAACTGGCGATCCCACCCAAAACACCGAACATGATTAATAAGAATGGAATCTGCGTTGCCCCTGAAATCACTAATGGACGAATCACGTTATCAGCCGTACTCACGATACAAACACCCCAAGCCATGACGCCAATTGCTTCAATGGTTTGACCTTGTGAAAATAACCACAACGACACAGCGGTATATGAAATTGGTGGGCCAAACGGAATCAGTGCCAACATGAAGGTAATGATGGTTAATAACATTGGGTTAGGCACATCGGCGACAAAATAGCTCACACCGGCAAGTAAAGCTTGGGCAATGGCGGTGAGACCGATGCCATACACTACGGCACGTGTAGTATCCGAAATAGTGGCAAGATAATGATGAATACGTGGCCCAATGACCATTTCGAGGGCTTTACTGACCTGACTTAAAATGGTTTGACCATCACGATAGAAGAAAAATAAAGACATCACGGCAAAACACAGCTTAAAGATATTTTTACTGACTTCGCCGACCAAAACTTTACCGTAGTTCAAATGCCCCTGAATCCAAATTTGTACTGATTGAATAATACTGTTTGGGTCATTGTTCAGCTCATGTAGGGTACGACTGACTTCTTTACCAATAAACGGCAGTTGGCGAATAAAATCAGGCACATTGACATGACCAGAGAAAACTTGCTTTTGTAATTCAAAATACAAGTTACGGCCTTCATGTTGTAGCAAGAAGATCGCAAAAATCACCGGCAGACCCACCACGAGCACCACCAGTAAGATCATCAGCGCCGCACTTAGATTTGCACGATTGCCACAAAAACGATGCACCGATTGATACAGTGGCCAAGTCATATAAGCAATAATCGCTGCCCAAACAACGGGCACAATAAAGTATTTGAGTACGCTAAAGCTCAAAAAAATCAGGATAAAAAATAATCCGAACAATAAGACTTTTTGTAATGTAGGTGCGAACGTTGGCAATGCGTGCTCTGATTTTTTCATCATGTTGTGTTCAATCTTAACCGAAAAAAAAGCTCCCGAAAACGAGAGCTTGTTAACTTATGGTGAATATCTTTCAGGCTAGATCCTTGCAAGATTGGCCTTTATATCAGCAAAATGTGGAATGATGGGTTAAAACCACTCGGCTTCGTCTTCAATAATGGCATTGAGCACAGGTTGCCATTGTTGTTGCATACCGAGGTACAATTTTTGCGTTTTATCAAAAACCGAAAGACCTTGCATGGCAAGTTGACCATAAGCGGTACGTTCAGAAATCCAAGCAATGGGCTGTTGTTCAACTTTATTGAAAAAATCTTGAATTTCTTTGGAATGAGCAGAATTGGGTTTGACGCGATTGGCCAACAATAGGATTTGGACTTTACCTTTACGAATCCGTTTAATTTCTTGCAAATGCTTTAAAAAACGACGGGTCGAGTCTATGTCGAAGAAAGACGGTTGTAGCGGGGTAATGATGGCATGAGCTTCACTGACCAACTGATCTGCATGTTCACCCGATAACGCACCTGGAGCATCGATAATTAGATATTCAATCCCTTTCGGCACATCACCAATCGACTTTTCATGACGCCAATCTAGGCTCTGAATTGGGGCGGCAGTCTCTGGGCGTTGTTTGAGCCATTGACGTGCAGACTTTTGATTGTCAGCATCTGCCAAGGCCACTTTATAACCTTTTTGCGCAAGTGCAGAGGCTAAACTGATTGCTGTGATGGTTTTGCCACAACCACCTTTTTGATTGGCAATTAATATCGTTTTCATCGACCTAAATAGATTTTATTCTGCTCATCCCTAGCATATCATTGTTTAATGCGGAGAATATGACAAAGAACCAAAGTCTAAGTTTTTCCTATAGGTTTCGCTGTAATGTATTAAAAAGATTAGGAATTTTAAATGTCTGTCTGGATGGCCATGCTCATTGGCGCGTGTATTGGGATTGTACTGACCACCTTAATTTTAAGTGGCAGTCGCAATGGAAGGATTAAGGCAGAATACGAGCAATATATTGCAGAACTAGAATTGGAACATCAGCAGGCCTTGGCCCATGCACAAAAACGCAGTGTAAATACCAGTCGTGCTGTTTTAAAAGGCAAAATGGCCGAACAAATGGCGCCGATCATGCCCGAATTTCAATATTTACCTAGCGATGCAAAGTTTCTCGGTGACCCGATCGATTATGTGGTTTTTGATGGCTATACCGACTTTCGTGATGGTGATGGACTCGCTGAAGACATCGAAGTGGTGCTGATTGATATTAAAAGTGGTGGCGCACGTTTGACCAAAGGGCAACAAGCGATTGCTCAAGCCATTGCCGAAGGGCGAGTGCGTTTTGAAACTATCCGAATTGATTTTGAGCATATTTAAGCTCGCGTGACTCAGCCTCAGAACAGTTGAAAAGTAATAAGGACAGAATATCCACATGGAAAAACTCTTAGCGACTGCAGCCGTTTTTGCGCTCATGCTGTGGATATGGTCTGAATATTTTCGTGCCATTCCACATTTAGAGCAGACTGGTGTGCTGAAAAATTTTCAGGTCACAGCGACTCAGGCATTTTCCGGTGAATATTTGCTGTTGGATAAACGCTACTACAGTGCCAGTAGTCGTACATTACATCCGGCAGCACCGACCGTGGTGGGTGGCTTTCAAGACTTGGCCTATGTCAGCAATATTGATCTGCTACTGAGTTCAGGCGAAAATGATTTCCAGTCTTTAAAATATCATCTTGAATGGTCGCAGCAGAACCGCTGTTTTAGCGTGCAAGCGAAAAACGTACCATCGACACAAATTGAACAGCTCAAGTCTGAATTGCAAAATGTCAGTGTGATTGCTCAATCCGAAGACGTTGCAAATCGTATTCGCCGTTTAAAATCGGGGGATCGTGTGGAGATTTTGGGTGAATGGGTGGATGTGCATTCCACCAAAACAGGGAAGTCATATAGCACCTTTAATGTGTTGAATAAAAAGCCCTGTCATATCCTAAAAATTAATGCCATTCGACTAATCAAAGACTAGGTACTTTTAACTAGATTTGATTATACTTAAACATGGCCTTGGATGCTTTAACTCAACTTCCGTGCGCGGGCGAGCAACATGCGTTGTCCAATTTTTGGAATGCCTTCAGCATCAAAATACTGCGTTTCAAAACATTCAAACTGGGCATCTTCAAGCAACTTTTGCATATTACGATCCAGATGACAGCCATCCGCGACTTTCTTTTGAATGGGCGTGAGTAAATGCTGTAACTGCTTAATTTTTCGATTTTCATTGTGTTGTACATGCTCAACCAAATGAAATGTCCCTGTTGGTTTAAGGACACGGTAGATTTCTTCAAGCGCAGTTTCAATATCGGCAATGCTGCATAAGGTCCATGTACTCACGACATGATCTAGACTTTCATCTGCAAAGGGTAATTTTTCAGCACCAGCTAAAATATGCTGTACCTCAAAAGGTGCTGCATGTACACGTTCAGCAGCTAAATGAAAAATATCGGGATTGGGCTCAAGGGCAAAAACCGTATCGACATTTTGATAAAACGCTAAATTCAAACCTGTACCAAAGCCAATTTCGAGCACCTCACCAGATACGGCTAACAGGAGTTCGCGTCGTTTATCCATCAAGCTTGGTACTTGCATGACTTGATTTAAAAGATGCGGAAAAATGTGTTGTTGATAAAATTTATAAATCATAGTGGGCATTATTGTTGGCTTTTTTTAAAGTGTAAATCATGTCGTGGAGCATGAATATGGGCCAATTGACTGAATAACAGCATTTTGTTACCAAGTTCATAAGGTTTATGCAGACTGTGTGCGTAATATAGAGTTACAACTAGTGAAAACGACATTCATCAGGCTCAACCTACGCGATTTTAAGCTCATATTCAGGTTGGGGCATTATGAATAGATGAAGTCGGCTCAATTGCAGAATTAAAATTGAGTAATGTGAAGTATTACAGGGTAAGAGGATAACGCGATGATCAAGCGAATTGCATTAAGTACTGTGCTTGCAGGCTTTTTATTGAATGTCGGTGTCCAAGCGTCTTCAGATTATAATATTGCCAAAGGCTTAGCACCTGCTGCCAAAGGCCAGTCGATTTCTACCTTGAAAGAATTTAAAGGTGATTTCCGAATTTTAGGTTCTAAAACCTATCAAACAGATGAACAAGCAAAATTTTCTCCGATCGATTATGCGGTCAGTTGGGGCTTATTTGCAGAGCCAGAAATTGCTCGTACGATTTCAGTCAATCAATATGACCGTTTCTTAAATTGGAAAATGGATCGTGTTCCTGTACCGCAAAAGCAAGCCATGATGATGGTGTCGAATATGCACATCATTCCTGCAAACCCGCAAATTGCTAAACAAATTACTCAAGTAAAACGTGGCGATCTCGTGCGTTTAAAAGGGGATTTGGTTGAGGTGAAAGACAAAGATTTGGTTTGGACTTCATCTTTGACCCCAACAGATACGGGTGATGGGGCTTGTGAAGTTTTTCGTGTAAGTTCGATTCAGTGGATTGAAAAAGTCAAAGGCTAAACTTCGATTACATCGAGATCGTATTGAAATCGGTGTGCATTAGATTCAAGGTAAAATAATTTGATGATGAAAATGACGATAAAGAAACAGCTTATTTTGAGTCTAATGTTGGCGAGTGGTTTAGCGCTTGGTGGATGTACCAGTATGAGTTCAACTGTAGATGGGAAAACCCATGTATTTACTGAACAGCAAAGTTGTCCGACCTTGCTTGAGATGGATCGTGGACAGACTTTGGAAGTACTGTTAAACGAAAATCCAAGTACTGGTTATGTATGGTCTTTGGCTGAGCAACCGAAACTTTTTAAAGTTGAAGAAGTGTTTCAATCAGCTCAACAACAACAAGCTGCTGCTGCAGATGCGACACCAGTGCTTGGTGCCGGTGGTCAAAAAACTTATCGTTTTACCGCATTGACTGCCGGTGAAGAATTACTACATTTGAAGCATGCACGAGTTTGGGAAAAAACCGCGATGGCTGAATGGACTTGCAGAGTTCGAGTATCTTGATTTGAACCAATGATGAAAAGATAAAAAAGCCAGTATTTATACTGGCTTTTTTATGGCAGACGAACTGATTTAGAACGTCTACGTATGCATTATTTCGCGCTGAGAGCTTGACCGTCAAATTGAATACCTTCCCAACCATTTTGCATAAATTGGCGAATGTTTTGGTGGTCAGTTGCGTCTGGTGTCGCCAAAACAGCAGCATAATGTTCAGCAAAAAGACTTAAGGTTTCAGCTTGGTTTAGACCATTCAATTGGGCAAAAGAAAATACTTTGGCACTGCCTTGGTTTTCAGTCGCTGCATTGGCTTGTTTGCCATTGGTAAAAGCAGTTGGTGTGTGGTTATAACGCGCTTCAATAAATGCAATCACATCTGAAAATTTCGCAGTCCCTGCTTGAAGTTGATCTAATAATTCCTGAGCCATAATGTCCTCTTTCAATAAAAAATACCGCAAAGTGTTGCAGACTATAGCAAGCTTTGGCCCAAACATTTAACACTATTTGCGTAAATTAAATGCGTGTATATTGAAGGGCGACCTTAGGCAGTCTGTTGCCTAAATTGTAGATACCAATGATGTTGAAGTAGGACAACTATGAACTGGCTTTTGGTCGCATGTGGCGGCGCAATTGGGGCAACACTTCGCTATGCAGCAGGACTGTTATTGGCCAAGCCAACAGTACTCTTTCCTTGGGCAACATGGTGGGTGAATATTTTAGGTTGCTTTTGTGCAGGTGTGTTCTTTGCATTTAGCCAAAAATATCCCGTTCTACAAAATGAAGCACGCTTATTGCTTATGGTTGGGATCTTAGGTGGCTTTACCACCTTTTCCAGTTTCGGCTTAGAAACCTTTCAACTGCTTAGACAAGGGCAAAGTGGGCTAGCATTCAGTTATGCTATTTCCAGTGTGGTGATTGGCGTCATCGTATTGGGACTGGGATATTACTTATTTCAGTCGATTTTAAAAATAGATGTTTAAAACAACGCTTGAAATCCACAAAATTTCAGACATAAAAAAAAGAAGCTCAGGCTGGAGGAGGGGAACCTTGAACTTCTTCAATGCTTTAATTTTAAAAGCAAAAACTTAATCGAAACTGAACTTATTGTGAGCGTTTGAAACGCGCAAAGCGTTTATTAAAGTTCGCAATACGTCCTTCGTTATTCACTTGGCGTTGTTCACCTGTATAAAAAGGATGTGATGCACTTGAGATATCGAGCGTCACATATGGATAGGTCTTGCCTTCAAACTCTTTGGTTTGATTGGTGCTTAAGGTACTGCCAATGACAAAAAAGGCATTGGCATTGGTGTCATGAAAGAGCACTTCACGGTATTCGGGATGGATGTTGGCACGCATTCTTCTGTTCCTTAAATTTATTGATTAAGGAAATGTTATAATATAACAATTGAAAATGCAAATATTGCCTGAAATTCATCAGGCAATCATCAGCGCTTCATGTTTCCTTAAGCGCTAGGTGGGACCAACTCATCAAAGAGATCATTGAGATTGTCATTCACTTTCAAATGAATCAAATTCCAATAATGTCCTGAAACAGTCCGGTTCACCATCAGGGTATCCGGTGATGGTTTAAACACATCCCAGTATTTAAGAGAAGGCTTAATTAATTCTACCCCGTCATGGTGTGCTGAGTTTTCAGCAAAGTCGTATTGTGTGGTCAGCGGACGCATCAGTACATCAAGCCATTGCTCATACAACTCCGTAGGGAATTTACCGAGTTCATTGAGTGAATGTAAGGCATCGAGTTGCTGTTCCATCAGTGGAATATCGTGCTTGCGTGCAGCATTGATCAATTGCTTAAAGTGCGACACGATTTCAGGAGACAGGGTTTTCACACCACCGTAGTCATATACGATGACTGAACCATCTTGACGAAAGGCGAAGTTGCCCGGATGCGGATCACAGTGGAAACGTTTAAGGAAGAAAATTTCACGACCAATGGCACGGAATAAGCGCCTTCCCAAGGCATTTCGTGTTTCTTGTGACCATGTGCTGGCAGTTTCTATACTGTCGCCAAGCTCTAGACTTAAAGTCAAAATATGACGTGAAGAATAATCTTTATAGACCTGTGGAATAATGATTTTGTCATCCAGCGCACTATGAAACGCACGGGCCACATCTAAGTTTTGCGCTTCAATTTCATAGTTCAGTTCGTTGTCCAAACTGTCCTGAATTTCACGAAATAGCTTGTTTTGTAACTTCCGATCAATTTTCAATACGCCCATCAGACGAAGGGCAAGCCGAACTTGTTTTAAATCACTTTCACAGGCTTCTTCGACACCCGGATATTGCACTTTCACCACCACCTGCTGACCATTAGGTAACACGGCTTTATGCACCTGCCCAATGGATGCAGCGGCAAAAGGTTGTTCTTCAAAACTTTTAAAAATTTGCGCGAGGGGGTTGCCGAGTTCTTGTTCTACTTGAGCCTTAATTTCAGCAAAAGGCATGGCTGGCGCTTGGCGTTGTAATTTACTGATCGCTTTTGCGACTTCAGGTGGAAAAATGTCTTTGTACTGCGAGGCAATTTGTCCGACTTTCATCACCGCACCCTTCATTTCACCCAAAGTGTCTGCAATTTGCAGACCGATGTCCTGAAAAAGTTTACTGCGAGATGCATTTTTCTGTTCTTCATCGGCAGTGATATTGCGGATGGAATTGGAAACGGTTTTAGTAGCAATGCTTGCCGTCATACTGGCAAGTTTCATAAAGCGACGACCCGGTGTGCTAGCCGTTTTTGCCATGTGATGTTCCTCAAGATCATCATTTATTATCTATTACCGATCATAGGCGACAAAACACAAACTGCCTACTTTAAATTGTTAAGACTTTATTTCCATTGATAAAATGATGGGCAAAAATGTAAATACTGAAAATAATTCAGGCAAATTTAAGCCACGTGCTGAATGGTTTAAAATATCGCGTCGCTAGAAGAGAACTGAACGATGAAAGTGTATCGCTATTTAACCGGTAAAGATGATGTCAATTTCTGTGCCCGTGTGACCAAAGCTTTAAATGAAGGCTATGAATTGTATGGCTCACCGACTATGAGTTTTAATGGGACAGATGTGATTGTCGGGCAGGCGATTGTGAAAGACGTAGAAGACGACAGCCAAGTGCCACAAGGTTTAAAAAATGCCATTGAGGCGCTTAATTAGTTGGTTTTGCTGCTTCGCTCGTTT
Organism: Acinetobacter sp. YH12063; assembly: GCF_013419715.1. Lineage (NCBI taxonomy): Bacteria > Pseudomonadati > Pseudomonadota > Gammaproteobacteria > Moraxellales > Moraxellaceae > Acinetobacter > Acinetobacter sp. YH12063. The sequence continues at coordinate 194,773 of NZ_VOZO01000006.1, forward strand.
CAGTTTTTTCCAGTTCTAAATGTGGACTGAGATATTTACTGCATTGGTTATGGTGTAAATTTTCATTCAGGGTGATGAGGTTTTGCGTCACGATAAAATCCTGATCGTCCGCAGAGGCAAACTTTTGATTGGCCTTGATGAAGTCCTGATAGGTGTACGCCATACCAGACTGCTGACAACTTAATTTTAAACGTGCGGTATATGAGTCTGCTTGTTGTTCATGATAAAAGCGAAAGGCTGTCCAAAGTGCTTGATTGATGTAATCAAATTCGGGTTGTGATTGGACTTTGATGGGTGCGTGATATAAAGGAAATTCATGTCGGTTGATCGTTTGTTCAGCCTGTAGTGACATGGAAAAGCCTAAGCTCAGACAGAGACTGATCGAGCGAAATACATGGGACATGTTTATTTTCCTCTTCTTCGTATTTTTATTTATGGCATTGCTATGCAGCGTGTTAATTTGCATTAATTTTCTGCATAGCCTAGCCGTCTTTTTTAAGTAACTTTTTAGATGATTTTTAAGGGCTTATCCCGCTTGAGCTAAACGTTTATTCATCATAAATAAACGTGTAAGTAGCAGTATACAGGCGACAGTCAGACCCACAATTAGGCCAATCCAAACGCCTGCAGCACCAGTCGTGGTGAAGCGTGCAAGATAGATCCCGACAGGGAAGGCAATGATCCAATACGCGATCATGGTGATCCACATCGGCCCTTTAGTGTCTTGCATACCGCGTAAACACCCTGCGGCACTGACTTGCCATGCGTCCATCAACTGATAGGCAATCGCGAACAAGACCAAATATACTGCAAGCTGAGTCACATCATAGTCATTGGTATACAGTGACACAATTTCATTACGTAAAAGCCAAAGCAGCAACATGGTAATCAGGGCAAATACCGTCCCTGTCAACATACCGACTTTTTGGACTTTTCGCATCGCTAGCCAGTTCTTCTCCCCATAATAGGTACCGACCCGAATGGTCAGCGCAATCGCTAGTGACATGGGAATCATAAACAATTGCGAGGTAATCGAAATGGCGACTTGATGCGCGGCAATGGTGACTTCGCCTAAAGGACTCAACACAATAGCGGCTGTACTAAAAATACTGACTTCAAAGAAAATGGCTAAGCCAATGGGAAAGCCAAGTTTTAAGATACGTTTGATCCATTCACTGTTCATTTTTTCAAAAGCAGCGAAAGGTTGGGTTTTTTGATAGGCCGATCCTTTGAAAACGTACATCGCCAAAGCAAAGAACATTAACCATTGCAAAATCGCGGTGGCAAATCCACATCCAGCAGAACCCAGTTCAGGGACTGGGCCTAAACCATACATAAAAATAAAGTTCAGTGGAATTAACACCAATAAGGCCAGCAGACTCAGCACAGTGACTGGGCGTGGATGCCCCAATGCTTCTGAGTAACCACGTAAAGCTGCGTACATGGTGACAGCAGGCATACCTAAACTAATGGCGTGTAAGAATAAACTCGCCTTCGGCAGCAATGCTTCAGGGACACCCAATAACGGTAAAAGCAGCGGCATAGCTTGTAAGACTAATGCGGCAATGATCCCTAAAAATAATGCGACCCACAAAGACTGACGGGCAATGGTAGCAATTTTTTCAGGCGTGCGCGCACCATTGGCTTCGGCCACCAATGGGGTGGTTGCAATCATAATGCCGCTGAACAGCAGCATGACCGGTATCCATAAACCGACCCCGACCGCAATGGCTGCAAGGTCATTGGCGGACATGTGTCCAGCCATGATGGTATCAATGAGACCAAATCCCGCTTGCGCAAACTGCGTGATCAATATCGGGATCATTAAATGAAACAGTTGTTTTAATTCATACTTGCTGCTTGTTACAGCCGTGACAGTAGACACAGAATGTACTCATTTCTTGTGAGGTGCTTAGGAATGAGGTCTTAGCGTTGGAAAGTGAGAAGCACACCAATAAAAATCACCACGCCACCCAATAAGCGTTGCCAGTTAATCGGGGTTTTTTCAGTGCCGAGCAAGCCAAAATGGTCAAATACCATCGACATTAAGATCTGTCCAAAAATAATCAGACCGGAGAGGGATAAAAAACCCAGTTTCGGTGCGGTATAAATACTGATACTGATGGCATAAACACCCAAACATCCCCCTAGCCATAAATACCAAGGGATTTGAGCAAAACTTGCAAAGTCCGGTTTTTCGGCCGATTGAAAAAACACCATAAAGGCGAGGACTATTGTACCAACCAAAAAAGAAAAAAGGGCAGCTTGCAGCGGTGAATATAAATATTCACGCAATTGGCTGTTGATCGCTGTTTGAATGGTCATGGCGATACCAACACCCATCGCGAGCGGCAGTAAGTACAATAAATGGCTGCTTATTTTCATCTTCTAATCATCTAATTCTTCTTTAATTTTATTAGTCTACTGTATTGTGGATGAGTTTTCATAAGCGCTCTGATGCAGTCATGTTAAAATGCGCTTACTTCTTTTGTTCCTTTTGAGCATTTTCCTTGGCTGAATTAAATCCTGCAGTTGTTCCGTTATCTTTATACATTCACATGCCGTGGTGTGTGCGCAAATGTCCATACTGTGACTTTAATTCGCATGCGGTGCCGAATGGTGAATTGTCTTTAGACTTAGAACAAGAATATTTACAGGCGTTGGTTGAAGACTTTAAAACGCAAGTCGATTTTGCTCAGGGTCGCCTGATTCATAGTGTATTTATTGGTGGGGGTACACCATCGCTCATTTCATCCAAAGGCTATCAATGGTTATTTGCTCAACTCAAAGCGTTAGTGCCATTTGAAGCGGGCTGTGAAATTACCTTAGAAGCCAATCCGGGCACGGTTGAGCACGATCCTTTTGCCGGTTATTTAGATGCAGGGATTAATCGTCTATCTATCGGTGTGCAAAGTTTTAATACCGACCAGCTGAAAAAGCTGGGGCGGATTCATTCGAATGATGATGCGATTTCTGCCATTCAGCATGCAAAAGAGGTGGGTTTTGAACGCGTAAATGTCGACTTGATGCATGGCCTGCCTGAACAAACCATTGAGCAAGCGCTTTTGGATTTGAAATTGGCTGTGGAAAATGGGGCAACTCATGTGTCGTGGTATCAATTGACCATTGAACCCAATACAGTTTTTTTCCGCACAAAACCAATTTTACCTGTCGATGATGTGCTTGAAGATATTCAAGAACAGGGCGAAGCCTATTTAACAGCGCAAGGCTTTATTAATTATGAAGTATCGGCATGGCGTAAAGAAAAGCCGTCGGCACATAATTTAAATTATTGGCAGTTTGGCGATTATTTGGCGATTGGTGCAGGCGCACATGGCAAAGTGACCGTGCCAGACGGGGTGTATCGTTTCCAAAAAACCCGTTTGCCGAAAGACTATTTAGCCAAAGTACCTGCTGAACATCTTCAGTTTAAGCGCATCGAAGCAGCCGACATGCCTTTTGAATTTATGATGAATGCACTTCGTTTAAATCATGGGGTGGAAGCCAAGCTATATAGCAAGCGTACAGGGGAAAGTTTAGAGCCGATTGCCGAGTTATTGAACTCATTACGTGAACGTAAATTGATGGTCAATGATCCAACACGTTTGTCTTGTACCGAGCAGGGGCATATCTTTTTAAACTCAGTATTGGAAGAATTCCTGTAATGAAAGCTATGTCAAACTTGTTTTAAAATTTGAGCGACAAGTAATTTTTCATATTTCGAATGTAATTTGCAGAATGTGTATGAAATTATTCAGTTGATAATTGAATTTACATGGCATAAAGGAACTTCAGAAAATGAAATATATTTTAACTGCGACGTTATTAACTATAGCTTTGGTGGGTTGCACCGATAAAAAAGCACCATCAGAACAAAATGTTGCAACAGAGGCAACGATCGCAACTACACGAACAAACGATGTTGCAGTAGCTCAAGATGAGCAAGTGATTCACTTTACAGGGCCACAAGATCTAAGCCTTGAGTTAAAAACCAAAGATAATTTTGAAACCGCACAATTGACTGATAATTCTGATCGTGTGTATGAATTGAAACGAGCAGTTTCAGGAAGTGGTGTACGACTTGCCAACGACCAAGGTGTTTCAATTCACTTTAAGAACTTTAATGGTGTGAATGAAGGCAAAGTTGAGTTGGTAAAAGATAAACCCATAGAGATTAAAGAATTTATTGCTGATAAAGCAAAGTAAATATTAAAAAAGACCGCATGAGCGGTCTTTTTTTAATTTACTTAACGATGTTTCGGTGGCATTGGCGGTAATTTATGCTGCGAAACAGGTTTGTGTTGATTGCCTTTAAAAGCTACTGCCTTATGATTTTGTTTGGCAAATTTTGCATGAGCGTGTTGATGCTCTTTTTTCACTATTTGCGGCCCAGCAGGTTTGTGATGTGTTGCTTTAGGCGGTACATGTTTTTTATCGAAGTGTGCAGCAGGTGGCGGATTTTTATGATCGATTGCAGGCGCTGCCATTGCAGACATTGTCGCAGTTATTGCAATCAGACCAATCATCAATGAAGACATCAATTTTTTCATGGTTACGCTCTCTATGAATCATTGAAGTCATCATAGGGAGAAGCTATGAAGTTGTATGAGATACAAATGTAAAGCTAAAATTATGGAGTTAAATTTACTTTAAGTATTTAATATTTATTAAATAAAATTATGTTTTAGCGATAAGGTGTTCTATTTTTGTTGAAAAATACAACAATATTTCTCCATATAAAGTTCATCTTTATACATTGTTATTACCTCATGAAGAAATTAAGAATGCTGCTCATTATCGCTATAGATGAAAATTAAAAGAGAAGACAAAAAAGACCGCCGAAGCGGTCTTTTTATAGAGTCATTTAACTCGGTTTAAAGCTTAGTAGTCAAAGCTAAAGTGTTCAGGTGCCAAAGAAGTCATGGTCTTCGATGGGTTGACCATTGCTTCAGCGTGACCTTGTGAGCGTGGTAATAGACGTTCAAAGTAGAAGTCTGCCACTTTGATTTTTGCTTTATAGAACTCAGGAACTTCTGCACCATTGCCTTCTGCTAATTTTTCAGAAGCTACGGCAGCTTGTTGTGCCCAGAAATAAGCCATCATCACGTAGCCAGAGAACATCAAGAAATCTACAGATGCAGAAGATACGATGTCGCGGTCTTTACGTGCAGCAAGCATGATACGAACAGTTAATGCATTCCACTGTGCGCAAAGCTTCGTTAAGTCCCACGCAAAACGACGCATGTATTTGTTACGTGCATGTTGACCACAGAACTTCAAGATTTCTGCTGTGTAGTCACGAATCACTTTACCTTTTGAGGTCAACAGAACTTTACGACCAATCAAGTCTAGTGCTTGAACACCGGTTGTGCCTTCGTAGAGAGTAGAGATACGTGAGTCACGAACAATTTGTTCCATGCCCCATTCTTTAATATAACCATGACCTCCGTATACTTGCATACCATGGTTTGCAGCTTCATAACCCATTTCGGTTAAGAAACCTTTGAGAATCGGGGTGTAGAAGCCTAAGTGGTCATCATGTGCTTCAAACGCTGCTGTATCACCGCGGGTTAAAGCATCAGTCATTTTGTCCGCAATTTGAGCTGCATAGTAAATCATTGAACGGCCGCCTTCAGCGATCGCTTTTTGAGTTAAAAGCATACGACGTACGTCTGCATGGTGAATAATCGCATCGGCTACTTTTTCAGGATCTTTTTTACCTGAAAGTGCACGCATAGACATACGTTCTTTCGCGTATGGAAGTGCGCCTTGGAATGCCAATTCAGCATGTGCAATACCTTGAATTGCTGTACCAATACGTGCAGTGTTCATGAAGGTGAACATTGCATGTAGGCCTTTGTGTTTTTCACCGATCAAGTAACCAATAGCATTGTCAAAGTTCAGCACAGCTGTTGCCGAAGCACGGATCCCCATTTTGTGTTCAATCGAACCACAAGTCACTGGGTTGCGTTCGCCCACTGAACCGTCTGCTTTCACAAGGAATTTTGGAACGATGAACAATGAAATCCCTTTAGTACCTGCAGGAGCATCTGGAAGACGAGCAAGTACGATATGCACGATGTTATCTGTTAAATCATGCTCACCCGCAGAGATGAAGATTTTTGTACCAGAAATTGCATAGCTACCGTCAGCTTGAGGTTCCGCTTTGGTTTTTACCTGACCTAAGTCGGTACCGCATTGAGGTTCAGTTAAGCACATGGTGCCTGACCAAGTTCCAGCAACAAGGTTCGGTAAATATTGGTTTTTCTGTTCTTCTGAACCAAATTGTAGAATGGTGTTGATACAACCTACGCTGAGACCCGGATACATTTGGAATGACCAGTTTGCTGTACCCATCATTTCAGATTTGATGAGATTCAACGACTGTGGCAAGTTTTGACCGCCAAATTCTTCAGGGAAAGACAGACCTTGCCAGCCACCCTGTACAAATTGGTCATAGGCTTCTTTAAACCCTTTTGGTGTTTTCACATCACCATTTTCAAAATGACAGCCTTCTTCATCACCCGTTTGGTTTAAAGGTGAAAGGATGTTTTCACAAAAATCCGCTGCACCTTCTAAAATCATGTCGACAGTATCTGCATCAGCAGCTTCACCATTAGACAAAGTTTTGTAGTGTGCTGGGTAATCGAGCACTTCATTCATTAAGAAACGAATATCGTGTAAAGGCGCTTTATATGCAGGCATAGTCTTAATCCTAATATCTAAATTTTTTTGGATTATCTGTATTGATGATTTGATTATTCATAATTTTATCCAAAAAAACATTGATGAATACGCCCTTAAAAAATGTCAGAAAGGCGAATTGTAATATTTAACCAACATGTGAAAAGTAAACTTCTGATAGACTGGATGTTGATCTTTTGATCATTTTTTTCTTTTAATAAATCATAAAGAACTTAGGTCTTTCGTACAATTATGCGATTAAAATATATAACACTTTGTTTACTGGGTTTGAGTATTACTGGGTGTGCTCAACATGTCATAAAAACCAATTCAACGGATCAGTCTCTCGGGCAACAAGCCACTCAAGGCTTAAACGCAATGTTTGAAAATGCCAGTTATGACATGAAAGGGCAATTTTCAATTCAGACAGATATTCAGTTCGATGAAAAAAAGCCTGAAACCAAGTCAAAACCTGCGATAAGCACACAGCCAGAGCTGGATCCTAAACTTAAAAAACAACTGGATCAGTTGATTAAAACCCAAAATATTCCATTTAGCCAAAAAGAAAAGAAACAGCTCTATCAAGCCATTGCCAATGAATCAATCCCACCATCAGCGCGCTATAGCGAAGAAGAGGATGGCGTTTCTCCGCAATCTAAAATTGCTCAATCACTGCTGAATGTGTTGAATGATTTACAGTTTAGCTATAGCGGTTCAGTACATTTTAGAGAAAAACTTGCTGCCTTAACCTTGCAATTGAGTTATCAAAAACCGACCTTGCAGGTCAATGCACAGTTGCCGATGATCATTGATTTTAATCAACATAAATTTTATACAAACTACTTTGCGTTCATGCCGTTTATGGTAAATCGTGAAAGCCAAAGCAGCTTGGCTTATGTGGATTTTTCAAAACATAAAGAGACGATTGCTCAGTACGATTTGAAAAAATTTGCTGACTATTTAAAACAAATGAATGCTTTGCCTTATGTCTTGGCAGAGCCGAATCAAGTGCAAAATATTGCTTTAACACGTGATGAAAAAAATGCAGGGCTGACTAAAAAAATCCGCTATGTGGGTGATCTTGATGCGCTATACACCCAGCTTGAACTTTTTGATTTTGTGAACGCCAACTATTACACCACGCAAATCAAAGGTCAGCGTAATAGTGACGCTGAGCAAGATGAATCTGTGGATGCAGCTGTGCATCTTAGTGCTTCAGAAGAGGCGATGGCTGCGGCTGAAGCGGCGGGAGGGACTGCAGTAGCGGCAGCAGTTGAGGATGAAGACTATGATGCGGCTTATGCATCTGTAGAACGTGTGAATGAGCTGCTCAATGCGAAAATGCATGGCCTGATGTATCACCAACATGAAACGGAAGAAGAACAAACGTCTTCTGCCGCTGAATCTGCTGAATACGCGATCGATACTGCAAGTGCATATGCGGAGGCGACCGCGGGTGATGATGAAGAAGCCTATAGTTCGGATACTGAAGTAACCGAAGCTTATGCGGCTTCAGAAGAAGATGATGAAACAGCGAACTTATCTGAGGAAGTCTGTCAAGCCTTGATGAACACCAAACAGGTGCCGATCGGTAAAGTCACACTGTGTCAGGATTATCAAGATGTTCGGGTGATACCCCTGCAAGAAGATGCTGTACCATCGGCTTCTGCTGCGGACGCATCCAATACAGATTCAGAGATTTCGGATGCTGTTGAGCAGTTAAAACCAGTATTCCAGCAATATCAAAGTGAACAACTTATCGATGTAAAACAATTCCAGCAATTATGGCAAAAGCATCAAGCTGAAATTGCGCAGGTGCTGAATGCACAGGATAAATCATCTTCGAATGTCGTAATGGATGTAGGCTTAGATCATAAAGGCCGAGTCCAAGTAATGGACTATCAATTGGCCTTTAATGAGCCACGTTTAGGTCAATTAAAGCTGAAAAGTAGCAACCAAATTTTGAATTATGGCAATGCGACTAAAATTGATCGTCAAGCCATGAAACAGGCAAAATCCATTGAGGAAGTCAGTAAAGATTCACTCTTTGAAAATATGTTGAAAGGCCTGCTTGCGCCGATCACAGGAAATGATCCTCTGCTTGCTGAAGCAGAAACTGCATCGGTTGATGATGTCCGTGCTGCAAATGAAGAAATCGAACTTCCTGAATATCTCAGTACTGTGGCATTGCAAAGTTATAAACGTCATCAATCTGAAGTGAAAGCCTATCAAGCGGCATTTGTCGTGGCATTTGCTAACTATCGCGCTCAGTATGTGCGTTATTACTCAGCCAATGATTTGAATGAAATTGCAGAAGTTTATGCATATCGATTTGTTGATGGCTTAAAAGAACCAACAGGCAATGCGCTGAAACGTTTAAATCAATTACGTGATAAGCATGCTTTGCATCGCTATCAAGACTTTGATGACTTAGGTTCTTCAGTCAATCATTATGTGCAGTCGGGGATTGGAGAGTACAAAGCTCAGGTTGAGTGGAAACAATTGCAAAAAACTTATAAGACTGATCAGGCGATTTTTGCACATTTATATCAACAAAACTTTTTAGCTAGCTATGAACTGGAAGGAACTGAAAAAGCGCATTTGGTGAAAGCATCAAAAATCTATGCGCAAGCCTTTGCTGATGATATCAAAGGAAAATTATCAGAAGCGTCATTGCAAGGCCTAGCAGCAGAACACGAAGAGTTGTTCAGCCAATCGGCTTATTATGAGACTTATAAGGCGATACAAAAACATAAGAAGTAAGTTGGATCAAAAAAAGAACCTCAATTGAGGTTCTTTTTTTAGGTGTTTAGCCTGCTCAGAAAGTGAATTGAGCAAATCATTTTGAATTATAGAAAGTCTTTTAGATCAGGTTTAATGCCATTCCAAATGGAAAAAGATTCGATTGCTTGACCAACCAACATGCCAAAACCTTCTGAGGTTGGAACATTGCGTGCTTTGGCTTGATCCAAAAATGTCGATGGTTTGCCATAGGCCATTTCATAGGCGTGGGTGAATTGTAAAGCTTCAGGCAAAATTAGAGCATCACCCGTTAAGCTTGCCGATGTGGCATTAATCACCAGATCAAATTGACCTGCTAAGTCAGTGAGTGCAATGGCTACAAGTTCGGCATTGGGGACAGCAGTTTTTAAGTCAGCGACCAATTGTTCAGCACGCGCTAAAGTCCGGTTGGCAATCACGATTTTTTTGGCCCCGGCTTGTACCAGTGGGTAAATCACGCCACGTGTTGCACCACCTGCACCAATAATTAAAATATCGGTCTGTTCTAAATTCCAATCTAAGGCACGGATGGCATCGACCAGGCCTTGTCCATCGGTATTATCGCCATGGAGTGTGCCATCTTGCATCCATAGTGTATTGACCGCACCTGCAATTTTGGCACGTTCAGTCAGGACGGCACATTGTGCATAAGCTTGTTCTTTAAACGGAACAGTGACATTCATACCGATGCCACCTTCGGCAAAGAAGGATTCGACACTGTGCTGAAAACCATCGAGTGGCGCAAGTCGTTTGCTGTACTGAATGTCGAGGCCTGTTTTTTCAGCGAAGGCATGATGAAGTTCAGGTGAGCGTGATTGTTCAATCGGATTGCCAATCACGGCAAATTGTTTGCTCATTGCACAGCGTCCATGTAGATGTGAAAGAGCAGACAATATACGCCAAAACCGAAGATGGCTAAAGTTCGGGCAGTCTTAAAATCGTGAAATAAAGGAGGAAAATTAAGGATTACAAATATCTAAGACGCTTTGAATCAAGATGCTGGCAGCACTGATGACTAAACCAATCAAGGCAACCACCATGAAGCCAATAGCCAAATTATCATTCAAAGACGTTTCGGAAAAAATATTAGTACTGATAGCGCTGATCAGCACAACAGCAAAGCTCCAAAACACCAAGGCAGTAAGACTGACTGCTTTTTTATTGAGTGTTTGATGTGTCATGTGCGTTGTACTCCGTACAAGAAAGTTACAGCCATGAGTTTATTGACACATTGTGCAATGACATAGCGTAAAGCTGTTTAAAAGATGTGTCATTGTTGAGCAATCTGATTACAAAGTAAATGCTTAAAAAATTTATTTATGCATCAAGATATTACCTAGAAATACAAATACTTTAATTAAAAGGCAATGAAAAGCCCCTGATGGACAGAGGCAAATACATGTCTATCTATTTTATTTCAATATATTAAGCCAATCATGCGGTTTTAAATAAAAGTCGGTGAGCTTTTTCTCTGGAGAATTTTCTTCCCATTCAGGACGATACGACCAGCCCGCCAAAGGTGGCATACTTACTAAAATGGATTCAATACGCCCACCAGTTTGTAAGCCAAATAAGGTACCACGGTCATAGACCAGGTTATATTCAACGTAACGACCACGACGGTATAGTTGGAAGTCTCGTTGTGCTTCGGTATAGGCTTTGTCTTGGTTTCTTTGGAAGATCGGTAAAATCGCCTCTAAATAACCATTACCCACGGCCTGCATATATTTGAAACAGGTTTCAAAGTCCCATTGGTTGAGATCATCAAAGAATAAACCACCCACACCACGTTGTTCATCACGGTGTTTGAGATAGAAATAGTCATCACACCATTTCTTATGTTCATCATAGAGTGTATCACTAAATGGGGCACAAAGATCATGGGCAGTTTGATGCCAAGACAAGACATCTTCATCATTTGGATAAAATGGAGTGAGGTCAAAACCACCGCCAAACCACCAAATCGGATCTTGGCCTTCTTTTTCGGCAACAAATAAACGCACATTGGCATGTGAGGTCGGGACGTTGGGGTTTTTCGGGTGAATCACCAGTGACACGCCCATGGCTTGCGCTTTTGCACCTGCAATAGCGGGATGGCGTTCAGTCGCTGAGGCTGGTAATTTTGAAATGTTGATGTGCGAGAACATCACGCCACCTTTTTCAATCACCGTCCCATTTTGTAGAACACGTGAGCGACCACCACCACCTTCAGGGCGTTCCCAGTCATCGATAGCAAATTCGGCACTTCCACCACCGGCACGTTCTTGCTGTTCCAATGCGGCACAAATTCGTGCCTGTAAATCGCGAAGGAATTCATCTACACGTTGAATATCGGCTGAAGTTGGATTCTGCATGGTGACCTTTATTAAAATAATTTAAAGATAAGTGTCATCAAAGCATAAATTACGTGAAAACTTAAGGCATTTTTCCCGATACTCAGCATCGGCTCTTTGCTTGAACTTCAGAAATCTAACGATTAAACAAAAAGATCATGCAGAGTTAGCAGCAATTGCTCAGGCTGAAATTGGGGTTATTCCGACAAATTTGCTAGGTTGAATTCACTTCTGAAGCTCAGCACAATAATCATTAGGTAGATTTAAATTGAATCTCATTGATTGAAATGGTGCATCGATGTCTCAGCAGGCGAGTTCTTTAATTCAAAAATATAATGTACCGGGTCCACGCTATACCAGTTATCCAACCGTGCCGTATTGGGAGGAAGCTGAGTTTTCATTGCAACAGTGGAAACAGGGCTTGAAGCGTTCATTTGATGAGACTAATCACAGCGAAGGCATCAGTCTGTACATCCATCTGCCATTTTGTGAAAGCTTATGTACGTTTTGTGGCTGCCATAAAAAAGTTACGAGAAAACATGAGATGGAGCTGCCTTATATTCAGGCGGTGCTGAAAGAGTGGGATTTATATTGTCAACTCTTGGTCGATCGGCCAATAATTAAAGAAATTCATTTGGGCGGGGGAACGCCTACTTTCTTTTCTCCTGAGCATCTCACCCAGTTGATTCAAGGCATTCTAGTGCATGCTGATATTGCCGATGCGTATGAATTTAGCTTTGAAGGCCATCCGAACAATACCACACGTGAGCATTTACAAGCCTTGTACGATGTTGGATTTCGGCGCGTAAGTTATGGAGTGCAGGATTATAATGAGAAGGTGCAAAAAGCCATCCACCGTATTCAGCCCTTTGCACATGTTGAACAAGTAACACAGTGGGCACGTGATATTGGCTATACCTCTATTTCGCATGACTTGGTTTTTGGTCTGCCATTTCAGGATTTAAACGACGTGTTGCATACCATTGAACAGACCAATCGTTTGATGCCAGATCGTCTAGCCTTTTATAGCTATGCACATGTGCCGTGGATTAAGGGCAATGGGCAACGTGGTTTTAAAGATGCCGATGTCCCGAAAGATGATTTAAAACGTCAATGCTATGAAGAAGGTAAGAAGCAATTACTTGCACATGGCTATCATGAAATTGGGATGGATCATTTTGCATTAATCCAAGATCCAATGTATCAAGCTTTTCAGCAGGGCAGTTTGCACCGTAATTTTATGGGCTATACCGCATCGAAAACCCAAGTAATGATTGGTCTCGGCTTATCCTCGATCAGTGACAGTTGGTACAGCTTTGCACAAAATGAAAAGAAAATTGAAGACTATTATGCACGTTTAGAAGCGAATGAAATCCCAGTCTATCGGGGGCATGTGCTGACAGATGAGGACTTAATCATTCGTAAACATATTCTCAATTTGATGTGTACCTTCCAAACTTCTTGGGCAGGTCAAGAAATGCAATTTCCTGAGCTTGATGAAGTATTAGCGCAATTGGCTGAAATGCAAGAAGATGGCTTGCTCGAGATTTTTGATCAGCACATTCAGGTGAGTGATGCAGGCAAGCCTTTTGTCCGTAATATCTGCATGGCTTTTGATTTACGATTAAAATGTCGTGTTCCTGAAAATCGTATTTTTTCGATGACGATTTGAATCTCCCCTAACCCCTCTTTAATAAAGAGGGGGAAGCCTCCCTTTTGTAAAGGGAGGTTTGGAGGGATTAATTTATGGAGAATTTAAAGGATTTTTAAAAATCGTCCTTTTGATACATATGCGACATACGATCATGTTTGGTTTTTAAATATTGTTCGTTAAAGGGATTTAAACCCACAGTCAGCGGAACGCGATCAACGACATTCACGCCTTGCTCTTGTAGCGCTTCAATTTTTAACGGGTTATTGGTAATGAGACGCACCGCAGTAATGTTGAGATGATTCAACATGATAGGACACATATCATAACGACGTGCATCGGCAGGAAGATCCAATAATAAATTGGCATCCACGGTGTCATGACCTTGGTCTTGTAGGGCATAGGCACGGATTTTATTGGTTAAACCAATACCGCGACCTTCTTGGCGTAAATATAAAATCACCCCTTGACCCGCTTCATTAATTAATTTTTGGGTGGCTTGAAGTTGTGGGCCGCAGTCACATTTGAGTGAAGCAAAGGCATCACCGGTCAGGCATTCGGAGTGGATACGTACTAAAACAGGTTCAGTAGGAGCTTGTTCTAGTCCTTTAGAGAGTGCGACATGTTCTTCACCGGTTTCAGGATCCTGAAAAACCGTAATATTGAATTCACCAAAAGCGGTCGGTAATCTTGACGTTGCGACAAATTCTATAGGCACTGCTTAACCCGTTTATTCGATTATAAATTGGCTAAAGTATAGCGTAATGCTTGGACATTGGTAGAATTGCAACGACGAATTTATGCAGAACATTTTCTTTTTTGTATAAAGCGAACGATAATAGTTGATAAATAGGAAGATTATTCAGGATAATCTGACTCATTCAAAATCTCCCCAACGAGATCATTGCTAAAAATTACATCGCTACAAGTTTGGCTGATTGTAAGGTGATACAATTCGACGATATGATCGAGTTACCCATTTAGACCGAGCTTAGGAATTTGCCAGGCTTTAGAAGGCTTTGCCACATTATGCTGTATAAAGAAATACCATCTCAACGCCCTGTAACACCGTTGCTGGATACGATTAACCATCCTCAACAACTTCGTTTACTCGAGCGCAGCCAATTAGAGCAAGTGGCGGATGAGTTACGTCAATTTATTTTGTATGCGGCCGGACAAAGTGGTGGGCATTTTGGTGCCAATCTTGGGGTGATCGAATTAACCGTGGCATTACATTACTGTTTTGAAACGCCACGTGATCGTCTGATTTGGGATGTGGGTCATCAAGCCTATCCGCATAAAGCCTTGACCGGTCGTCGTGAACAATTAGTGACGATTCGTGCCAAAGATGGTTTGGCTGCGTTTCCTGCCCGTGAAGAATCTGAATTTGACACCTTTGGCGTAGGCCATTCATCAACAGCGATTTCTGCTGGTCTTGGGATGTCATTGGCACGTCGCTTCAAGCAAGATCCCTGTCATGTGGTTGCAATCGTGGGTGATGGCGCGATGACAGCGGGCATGGCTTTTGAAGCCATGAACGATGCGGTGGCACACAATGCTGACCTCATGGTGGTATTGAACGACAACGATATGTCGATCTCATGCAGTACTGGTGGTTTTGCTAAGCATTTGGCTGCGATTTGGGAAAGTGGTCAATCGGTGAATATTTCTGAAAATGGCGAAGCCTATATTCAACCTCATCCTGAATGGGCGTATAACTCACGCCTACATTGTGCTGCGACCGATGCTGCAGACAACCTATTTAAAGCCATTGGCTTTGACTACTTTGGTCCTTTTGATGGGCACGATGTTGAACAATTGACACATGTGTTTGAAGCCTTAAAAAAACGCAGAGGCCCACGTTTAGTGCATGTCTATACCAAAAAAGGTAAAGGCTTTGCACCTGCCGAAGCAGATCAAATCAAATACCATGCCATCAGTAAAGTGAATGCACCTGCTGCAGTGGCAACTGCACCGAAATATTCAGATGTTTTTGGTCAGTGGTTATGTGATGAAGCTGCACAGGATGATCGTTTATTGGCGATTACTCCTGCGATGTGTGAAGGCTCAGGCATGGTGCAATTTGCCAAGCAGTTCCCTGAGCGTTTCTTTGATGTTGCCATTGCAGAACAACATGCGGTGACTTTGGCTGCGGGTATGGCCTGTGAAGGGGTAAAACCGGTTGTTGCAATCTATTCAACCTTCTTACAACGTGGTTATGACCAGCTGATTCATGACGTCGCTTTGCAAAATCTTGATGTGACATTTGGTATCGACCGTGCAGGTTTGGTTGGTGAAGATGGCCCAACGCATGCCGGTGCATATGATTATGCCTTTATGCGTACCGTGCCAAACATGGTGATCATGGCGCCGAAAGACGAAAATGAATGTCGTCAAATGTTGCATACGGCTTATTTGTATAAAGGCCCAGCGGCGGTACGTTACCCACGTGGTAATGGACTGGGTGTTGAGATTCAGCAAGAGATGATTGAGCTTGAAATTGGCCGTGGTGAAATTGTTGCAAACTTCAATGATCAGCAAGATGACACCATTTCTATACTGGCTTTTGGTAGTCGTGTTCAAGCGGCACTAGAGGCAGGGCAGGCTTTAGCGACAAAGCTAGATGTGGCTGTACGTGTGATTAATATGCGCTTCGTGAAGCCATTAGATACACAGTTGATCGATCAAATCGCAGCAAGTACGCAACTATTTGTGACAGTTGAAGAGCATGCAGTCATGGCGGGTGCGGGCAGTGCAGTAAATGAATATTTAGCCCAAGCAGGCGTGGTTAAGCCTGTGCTGAATTTAGGTTTGGCTGACGAGTTCATGCATCAAGCAACACATGCTCAAATGTTGCATCAGGCTGGACTGGATGCTGAAGGCATTGGCGCTTCAGTGACACAGAGCTGGCTAAAACATAAGCAAACAGTGGTTTGTTGAATTTCTAATTTTTAGAAACATTTTTTCCCTAAAAGCCCTTATATTTGATAAGATATAAGGGCTTTTATGCATTATTCTTTATCAGTATCTTCAAATTTGTAGTGGGTGTTCAATGGAACCTATGGTGGTTATGGCTGCGCGTGCGGCTCAATTAGTTGGTCAAGAGCTTTTAAAAGCGCATCAAAATCGTCATAAACTCGATCTACAAGTCGAAGAAAAAGGAATTGATGGTCCAGTAACGCGTGTAGACCGTTATTTGGAACAATTGACTATCGATACCCTACGTAAAAGCTATAAAAATCACAGTTTCCTAGGCGAAGAGTTTGGTCTTCAAGAAGGCAAAGGTCACGACGCTGATTGGTGTTGGATCATCGACCCACTTGATGGCACATTAAACTTCGTTAATGGTGTTCCACATTTCTGTATCTCTATTGCAGTTCAACATAAAGGTGTAACTCAACACGGTGTTATTTATGACCCTGTGAAAGATGAGTTGTTCTCTGCAAGCCGTGGTCGCGGTGCGATGATGAATCAACGTCGTATTCGTGTAAATGTAAAAGACAGCTTAGAAAACACTTTCCTTTCAGTGGGTCATGCGTATCGTAAAATTCGTAATGGCGAAGTGGTTTCTTATGCGAAAAACCATTTCAACTCATTGTTAAATGTGACTGAAGCCGGTGCTCAATACCGTCGTTCAGGTTCTGCTGCTCTTGATCTAGCATATGTTGCTGCCGGTCGTTTCGATGGTTATTTCGAACTTGGTTTGAAACCTTGGGACATCGCTGCGGGTGAACTTATTGTGAAAGAAGCGGGTGGTACTGTGGTTGATGCTCGTGGTGGTAACGACTCAATGGACAATGGTCAAGTACTTGCATGTTCTATGAAAATGCTTAAACCGCTTATGCAAGCTGTTGTTCCAGCTTGGGGTGAAGCTGCTAAATAATAGAACGCTTAGTTCGAGTTTATTGACAGAATAATGAAATAAAGCCCTCTTTATGAGGGCTTTATTTTTGTCTAATCGGTCAAAAATAATGGCTTAAACACCTATAATTTAAAGCTTCTTACAAAAAATATTCTGAAGTTGACTAAAACAGGTGACATTTAAAAACTTTCTGCTATAATCCCCGCACGCACTAAATTTCGTTCATTACCTGAACATTCTCTTCTATCATTGTGTATGCGCGTTCCGGTCCAAAGAGAGGACGATATTTCGCGCCCCACCCAATCGCTAAGCGATTCCTTCAGGTTGCGGCTGTAATCATGTGTGCGTTATACGCATCGTCGTTCTCGGATCGCCGCTGATTCTATATTTTCAGCGTCTTTTGCTGTGCCGCTTTTTGCCGATGTCCATCTGAATTTATATTTTTAATGGAGCACCCATTTTTGGGGTGAAATACTCTATGAGCAAAACTTTTGCTGATTTTCCTTTACATGAGTCGTTACAACTAGCATTACAAGGTCTAGGTTTTACTACTCCGACTCCAGTGCAAGAACAATCAATTCCAGCTGCATTAGAAGGTAAAGACCTTCTTGTATCAAGCCAAACTGGTTCTGGTAAAACTGCTGCATTCTTACTCCCAACTGTGAATGCTTTGGCTGGTCAAGACACATTGATGTCTTTCAAAGAGCGCATGAAAGCGGTAACTGCACCGTCTATTCTTGTACTTTGCCCTACACGTGAATTGGCTCAACAGGTTAGCCAAGACGCAATTGCTTTAGTACGTCACATGAAAGGTGTTCGTATTGCTGCAATCATGGGTGGTATGCCTTTCGGTAAACAAATCCAACAGCTTAAAGGTGCACAAGTTGTCGTAGCGACTCCAGGTCGTTTACTTGACTTGGTGAACCGTCGTCAAATTAAATTAGACAACGTTGATGCGTTAATTGTTGACGAAGCTGACCGTATGCTTGACTTAGGTTTCTCTGAAGACCTAGAAGCGATCAGCGACTTGGCTGCTAACCGTAAACAAACATTAATGTTCTCTGCAACATTTGCGCCGCGTATCATTACACTTGCAGAACGCATGATGAATGATCCACAGCGTATTGCGATTGAAACTGGTCATTCTACAAATACTGACATTACTCAGACACTTCACTGGACTGACGGTTTCGAACACAAGAAAAAACTTTTGACTCACTGGTTATCTGATGAGTCTGTAGACCAAGCAGTTGTATTCGCATCTACTCAAGAAGATACAGATATGTTGGCTGAAGAACTTGCAGAAGCAGGTCACTCAGTTGTCGCTCTTCACGGTGCAATGCCACAAACTGTACGTAACCGTCGTTTACGTAGCATTCGTGAAGGTCGTGCAAAAATCTTAGTTGCGACTGACGTTGCTGCACGTGGTCTAGACGTACCAACTATTTCTCACGTAATTAACTTCGGTCTTCCAATGAAGAACGAAGACTATGTACACCGTATCGGTCGTACAGGTCGTGCGGGCCGTACTGGTAACGCGATTACTTTAGCGACTTACCGTGAACGCGGTAAAATCCGTGCTTTAGAAGACTTCTTAGATGCACGTTTAAATGTATCTGAAATTGAAGGTCTTGAGCCATCTCCACCTCCTGCACGTGGTAGCCGTGATGGCGGTCGTGGTCGTCGTGATGGCGGTCGCAGTGGTCGTGGTGGTTTCGGTGGCGGTCGTCGTTTTGAAGGTGAATCAAACTTCAAACGTCGTGAAGGCAACCGTGATGGCGAACGTCGTTCATTCGGTGGCGAAGATCGTCCACGTCGCGAATACAACAACGATCGTCCACGTCGTGAAGGCGGTTTCGAAGATCGTCCACGTCGCGAATTTAACAACGATCGTCCACGTCGTGAAGGCGGTTTCGAAGATCGTCCACGTCGCGAATTTAACAACGATCGTCCACGTCGTGAAGGCGGTTTTGAAGATCGTCCACGTCGCGAATTTAACAGCGATCGTCCACGTCGTGAAGGTGGTTTTGACCGTCGTTCTAACGATGACAACCGTGGTAACCGTGTAGATTATAAACCAGCTCGTGAAGGTTATGGCGATCGTCCAAAACGTTCATTTGGTGAAGATCGTCCACGTCGTGAATTCAACGGTGACCGTCCTCAACGTTCATTTGGTGAAGATCGTCCAAAACGTTTCGGCGATGACCGTCCAAAACGTTTCGGTGATGATAAACCACGTGGCGAACGCACTTTCGGTGAAGACCGTCCACGTCGTAAATTCAATGACTAATTGAATTTCGAAAGAAATATCGAAAAAACCGGTGGAAACACCGGTTTTTTTTATGGATTTAAATTAGCTTTTTAATCAGAAAAATGTATACTTGATCAAACTTTATGTGTTTAATGATAATTAATATGAACGGAAACGCGTTGGCAAATATGCGTACAGTGATGATCGAGGTACTTATGCCTTATATCGGTTTGACACTCTTATTGTGTAATATCGTTTACTATATATACAATTATTTTAACTAAATTCTTCTATTGGGTTGAAAGCAGCCTCTATAAAATCGCATTAATAATAAAAAACAATTTACCTGATGGAATGCAGGGATATGCGCTCATGCAATGGTAACATTTTAAACTTCAATCCTTTATAGTATGCATGCTGAAAAAAATGCAGGAAAATCCTCAGCTATGAATAATCAAACGTCTTCTCAGACTCAGGCACTGATCGAAGTGAAAAACCTGAGTTTTAAGCGAGGAGAGCGCGTCATTTATGACAATGTCAGTTTAAAAATTCGTCATGGTCAGATCACTGCAATTATGGGTCCATCTGGTACAGGTAAAACGACTTTACTCCGTTTAATTGGTGGTCAATTGACTCCCGATAATGGAGAAGTGTTGCTTGATGGGCAGGACATTGCACAGATGTCACGTCAGGAACTCTTCGCTGCGCGTGCGCGTATGGGGATGCTGTTTCAGAGCGGCGCATTATTTACCGATATGTCGGTATATGAAAACGTAGCCTTTCCAATTCGTGCGCATACCAAGTTGCCAGAGCATTTGATCGCTGAAATTGTTGCGTTGAAATTAGAGTCTGTTGGTTTACGTGGTGCAGAAAAAATGATGCCCTCTGAACTTTCAGGTGGTATGAATCGTCGTGTGGCTTTGGCCCGTGCAATTGCACTCGATCCTGAGCTGATCATGTATGACGAACCCTTTGCAGGGCAAGACCCGATTGTGATGGGGGTTTTAACTCGCTTGATTCGTTCGCTACGTGAAGCTTTAGATCTAACCACGATTATTGTTTCGCATGATGTGGCTGAAACATTATCAATTGCAGATTACATCTATGTTGTGGCTGAAGGGAAAGTGCAGGGTGAGGGAACACCTGAGCAGTTAAAAGCACATGCTTCGCCTTTTGTGAAGCAGTTCTTGACGGGTTCGGTAGAAGGTCCGGTCGATTATCAATTCAGTCATCAGCCCTATTTAAATCATGAGGTTCGTTCATGAATGCTATTGCCGCATTAGGTAGACGCGTCATTGAACGTGTTCGAGGAATCGGCGTAGCAACCATTATGTTGCTGCAGATTCTTTTTTCCATGCCGACTTTACTTGGCGTGAAATTGTTTATTTATCAGATGTACCGTGTTGGTGTGCTTTCATTACTAATTATTGTGGTATCTGGCTTATTTATTGGCTCGGTACTGGGTTTGCAGATGTATAGCATTCTGTCGACCTTTGGTAGTGAAGCGATGCTCGGCACCGCAGTTGCGCTGACTTTATTGCGTGAACTTGCACCTGTGGTTGCGGCTTTACTCTTTGCTGGTCGTGCAGGTTCTGCTTTGACGGCTGAAATTGGTTTGATGAAAGCCACTGAGCAGTTGTCGAGTATGGAAATGATCGGGGTCGATCCATTAAAACGTGTGATCTCGCCACGACTTTGGGCCGGTATTTTTAGCTTGCCAATGTTGTCGGTGATTTTCGCTGCGGTCGGCATCATGGGCGGTAAATTGGTGGGTGTTGATTTTCTAGGTGCAGATGAAGGCTCTTATTGGAGTGGCATTGAGAACAGTGTGCAATTCTTTAAAGACGTCTTTAATGGCACCATCATCAAAAGTTTTGTTTTTGCATTAATTTGTACTTGGATTGCGGTCTATCAGGGTTATGCCTGTGTCCCAACTTCAGAAGGTATTGCAACGTCGACCACACGGACTGTCGTGTATTCTTCGTTGTGTGTTTTAGGTTCAGATTTCGTGTTGACTGCGGTCATGTTCGGAGGTATTTAATGAAATCACGTACGAGTGAACTGGCCGTTGGTTTTTTTGTCATTCTTTTTGCTATTGCCATTTTCTTCTTGGCGATGCGAGTGAGTGGTTTGGTCGGCAATAACATCGAAGACAGTTATGAATTGACCGCGACATTTGAAAATGTAAACGGGATTAAACCCCGTGCCAAAGTTACCTTAAGTGGTGTCAAAGTCGGTCAAGTGGAATCATTGAAACTCGATCCTGTGACGCGCTTAGTGACAGCACATCTGATTATGGATGGCTCATTAACCTCTTATAACGCAGAACAATTAAAAGAAGTGCAAAAAAATGCACTCGAGGAGCTACGTTACACATCAGACTATGAAGCAGCAACACCTGCGAAACAAAAAGAAATGGAACAGCAACTGATTGCTAACATGAAATCCATCACCAATATCGATGAAGATGCTTACATTATGGTCGCAACCAATGGTTTATTGGGTGAGAAATATTTGAAAATTGTACCGGGTGGTGGTGTCAACTTCTTAAAACGTGGTGACCAAATTGGTAATACCCAAGGTACGATGGAAATCGAAGATTTGGTGTCTAAATTTGTGACCGGTGGTGCAGGGAACAAATCTGACAGCACAGCAGAAGCTGAACAAAAAACAGAAGCTGCTGACACAACAACGGCAGAAGAACCTGCATTTGTTGAATAATTTTTAGGAGAAATTAAGTGAACACATTGTTAAAACATACGCTTACAGCAAGTATCTTATCAACTATGATGGCAGGTACAGCTTTTGCTGCTCCAAGCGAAGCACCACCTGCATTTGTAAAAAAAGTGGCTGATGGCCTCATTACACGTTTAAAAGCAGACCACGCAAAACTACAAAATAACCCTGCGGCTGTGAAAACGATTGTTCGTCAAAACTTGGACCCGTATATCGATTCACAAGCATTCACACGTATCGTGATGGGTACGTATGCAACGAATCAATACAGCTCAGCGGCTCAACGTGCGCAGTTTGAACGTAACTTCCGTGCAACACTGATCGAAAACTATGGTTCAGCTTTTGCCAAGTTTAGTAACCAAACGTATAGCATGCGTCCATATAAAGCGTCGAACAGTAAGAACCCTGTTGTAACGATTGATTTCCATAACAACGGTGAAAAAATTCCAGTCTCTTTCCAGTTGGCGGATAAAGGTTCACAATGGAAAATCCGTAATATCAACGTTTCGGGTATCGACCTAGGCTTACAATTCCGTAATCAGTTTGCGGCAACTGTAAAGCGTAATGGCGGTAACATTGATAAAGCAATTGCGAACTTCAAACCTGATGCTGACGCAGCATTGGACAAGAAAAAATAAGATAGGTGATGTGTGATTAAACTTCATCAACAAGAATTGATGGTTTCAGGCAAAATCGATTACAACAATGCCGAATTGTACTATCAAGACGGCTTGAAATTGATTCAACAACAGCAAGCTTTTCCCTTGGTGGTCAATCTTGCTGAGCTTGAGCATGGCAGTACTTTGGCTTTAGCTGTTTTGGTCCGTTGGTTACGTCAAACGCCAAAAGCGCAAGGTTTGCAGTTTAAAGCAGTCCCTGAAAAAATGATGAAGATTATTCAAGCTTGTCATCTTGAGCATGACTTGCAATTGATCTAAATAAAAAAAGCACCGTAAGGTGCTTTTTTTATTTCAGCGGGATAAGAAACTCTCGCAAGTCTACGCAATAGGAACGGATTAAATCCATTTCTTCCAGCGGAAGTACATCAATGGGCCAATAAAGAATGCCACGATGATTAAGCTGACCACGATAAAACTGGTTGTACCATGTGCGAAGGGCAGTACATCGGTGTTCATCCCATAGACGCTAGCCACTAACATCGGTGGCGCAAGCATACTTGGTAAAATCGAGAATCGACGAATCGTATCATTCTGTTCGGTGTTAATGAACCCAGAGGTGGTATCCAGTAAGAATCGAACCTTTTGGAACAAGAAAGCATCATGCTCAACAAGAGAGCGCACGTCTTCACTGAGTTCTCGGATGTCGGCATCATAAATATGACTACCCAAGGCCCGAGGACGTGACAGGAAGGTGAGAACACGACGTAAGTCGATCAGACACAGCTGAGCTTTCCCGAGCATATCTTCTAAATGCGCAAGTCTGGTAATCATGTCATCCAAGTCTAAAATCATCTCACGATGACGGTTATTCAGCACTTCTGTGGAATACTTTTCTAAGTCCTTGTGGATATCTTCCAAGATATCCGCAAGCTCATCGAGTTTGGCTTCTAAAAGACCCAATAAAATCCAAGTTGGATCTTTATAGTCAATTTCATAATCATTGCGACGCGCGCGGGCACGAAAGGCACGGAAAGCCACCAGCTTTTCACCCCGTAAAGTGAATAAGCGCTCTTTATGCAAAATAAAGGCAACCGTTTGTACGGTAGCTAAGGTGCTGGCATTTTCTTCGGGTTCGCCATCGACCTGAAAATTTTTATTTTTCGTTAAAAAATAGGTGCTGATGTGCAAAATACCGTCGTCATCACGGTAGAATCGTGCACTCGACGAAATATCTTCTAATGATTTTAATGTAGGTAAATTTTGATCATAGGCATCCATAATCCATTGCTGCTCTTCCTGAGACGGGGCAATGAGATCGAGCCAGACTAAATCCTGATGTAAATCGAAGTCACCATTGATGGTGACATCTTCCAGGCTACCGCGCTCTGTGGCGTAAAAGGCTTCAAGCATGTTGTCTTTTCCCCTTGCGCAGTAAGTTAAAAATGAATGGGTGTATTTTAGACAAGGATTTGCTGAAAAACACTGTTCTAATGCTTATTTTATGAAAAAATCTGTTTAAAGTTGATTTTTCCAGCATAGCGTTCCTGATCTGATGGTGATTATAAATGAAATCTATCGCAATTTTCTGTGGTTCCGCCCTTGGTAACAATCCTGCCTATTTACAGGTGGCTGAAAAAGTCGGTCGTCATTTAGCGGCACGAGGCATCACACTGGTCTATGGTGGTGGTCGTTCAGGTTTGATGGGTGTTGTGGCAGATAGTGCTTTGCGTGCAGGTGGGCAAGTCATTGGGGTGATTCCAAAAGTCTTGGTCGATAAAGAATTGGCACATCCAGATTTAACCGAATTGCATGTGGTAGAAAATATGCAACAACGGAAAACCAAAATGTCTGAACTCTCGGATGGTTTTGTGGCGATTCCAGGTGGAGCAGGGACTTTAGAGGAAATTTTTGAGCAGTGGACGTGGGCTCAATTGGGCATTCATTTAAAGCCATGTGCCTTTCTCAATGTAGATGGTTTTTATGACGATTTATTGAATTTTCTAAAAACAACTGCAGAAAAAGGCTTTACCCATCCGCGTTTTATCGAAGGCTTAATTACAGAAGATAATATTGAAACGATTGTTGAAAAGTTTCAACATTTCACTGCGCCAGAGCCGAAATGGGGCATGGTTGAACGTACAGCCTTTATCACCGATTTGGAACAAGATTGATGAAAACTATCACTGTTGCCGCAGCCATTATTCTAAATGAACAGCATGAACTTTTAGTGGTTCGTAAAAAACACACGGCATTCTTTATGCAAGTGGGTGGCAAGTTAGAACCCAATGAAGCCCCTGAAATCACCATGCTACGTGAAATTCAGGAAGAAATTGGCTGCGCTGCGCAGATTGAACAATTCATTGGTCGTTTTGAAACGGCCGCTGCGAACGAAGCCGATCATCTACTGGTGAGTTATGTCTATCTGGTCCAGTTGCAAGGTGAACCGAAAATTGATGCAGAAATTGCAGCAATGCAATGGGTCAGCTTGGATGATACACAGACAAAACTCGCACCTTTAACACGTGAGGTGGTGATTCCTTGGGTGAAGCAGCAGACTCGATCTCTTGCTGAAAGCTAAACCGCTTCGCTTGTTCAGTTTCTTTATTAGTGGTTGATGTTTGAAACTAAGGTTGTGCCGCTGCAATGCATGCGGCATATACCTGCGTGCAATGTAGCTGATGTAACAGCGTACTTAATGCATGGATTGAACTTCCCGTGGTCACCACATCATCGATAATGAGGACTTTACGGAAACGGCGTTTTTCAGTTGGGTCGATAATAAATTGCTGTTCGATATTTTCTAGGCGTTCTAGCCGACTTAAACCTTTTTGAGCGTGCTGTGCTTGACGAATCACGGGTTGCCAAACAGGGATGCGCAATTGCTTTGCCATCATGTGTGCAACGAGCAGCATTTGGTTGTATCCACGGTCTTTGAGGCGTTCAACTGAAATAGGCATGGGAACAATGGCCTGAACTCTAGCTAAGCGCATGCTTAAAAGGCTCTGTGCCAGTAAATTTTGATAGTGCAATTGTTGCTCATACTTATAGCTTTGGATGATGCGATCTATTGGAAAATCATAGTGAAAGGCACAAGAGATGCTGTGTTCATGGCGATTAACCATTTTTTTAAACCAAGGCAGTTGTTCCCAGCAGTCAGTACAAAGCGAATGATGTTGTTGTCGATCGATACCACAGAGCAGGCAAGGGGAAACGCTCTGCATTCCTTTTCGGATGAAATGTTGGATGGATTGGAGCATATTTTTATTCTAATCATTCTTTTTTGAGTATTTTGCACAGATTGCTGTGAAGTGCAATCACGACACCACAGAAACCTGTTCGACAAGCTTATTCGTTAAAGCCAATCTGTATAATTAGGATGATCGAACCATCATCCTAATTATACATAGGCATAACGGGGTGCTTCAGGCAGCCAGCGTTTTAAAAGCGCTTGAGCCTGTGCAGGATAATCATTTAGGACTTGTTGAGCCACATAGTGTGCCTGATTGAGTAAATGGTCATCTCGCTCCAATTTGGCTACACGAAAGCCCATATCTCCCGTTTGTTTAGTGCCGAGGAGCTCGCCGGGGCCGCGAATTTCCAAATCTTTTTCAGCAATAATAAAGCCGTCATTGGTTTCACGCATGATGCGTAAACGCTCTTGCCCATTTTGCGATAAAGGATTTTTATACAGCAAAGCACAGAAACTGGCTTTGGCACCACGCCCTACACGACCACGTAGCTGATGTAATTGTGAAAGCCCTAAGCGTTCTGCATTTTCAATTACCATGATCGAGGCATTTGGGACGTCAACACCGACTTCAATCACTGTGGTTGCAATCAGTAATTGCAATTCATTATTTTTAAATTGTTGCATCACTGCTTGCTTTTCATCGGCCTTCATTTTGCCGTGAACCAGACCAATATTGAGGTCTGGGAAGCGTTCTTTAATTTCATTAAAAGTTGCCTCAGCGGCTTGAGCATCTAAGGTTTCGGATTGTTCCACTAAGGTACAGACCCAATAGGCTTGTTTGCCTTCAGCACAATTGCTGGCAATCCGCTGTAGCACTTCTTCACGACGGTCAAGTGGAATAGTGACTGTTTGAATCGGTGTACGACCGGGTGGCAGTTCATCAATCACCGAGGTATCTAAGTCGCCATAAGCTGACATCGCCAAGGTACGAGGAATAGGGGTTGCTGTCATCACCAGTTGATGCGGTGTCATGCCATTGAGACCTTTGTTTCGTAGCGCCAAACGCTGATCGACACCAAAACGGTGTTGCTCATCGATAATCACTAAACCCAATTTGGCAAATTGAACATTGTCTTGAAATAAAGCATGCGTGCCGACCACTAAATTGGCTGAACCATCTTGAATACTTTGTTCTGCTGCAGCTCGAGCTTTACCTTTTTGCTTGCCTGAAAGCCAGGACACGGTCAGTCCCATAGGCTCAAACCATTTTTTGAAATTTAGATAATGTTGTTCGGCCAAAATTTCTGTCGGCGCCATCATGGCCACTTGCCAACCTTCCTCGAGCGCATGACAGGCAGCCACGCCTGCAACCAAAGTTTTACCTGCACCCACATCGCCTTGTACGAGTCGCAGCATAGGTTTGTCCTTTTTCAGATCGACCGCAATTTCTTTGGATACGCGTTTTTGTGCGCCAGTCATTTCAAATGGCAGCGTACTTAAAAGCTGTTTGGTGAAGTTCTTACTTGCAGAGAATGACGGTGCTTCGATTTGTTGAATATAAGCACGGCGGCTGAGCAAACTGACCTGATGGGCAACCAATTCTTCGAAAATTAAACGTTGCTGTGCAGGATGAGAACCTTGACTGAGTTGCAACATATTGGCATCGACAGGGGGGTGATGAATATAGTCCAGTGCTTGTTTTAGGGCATAGCCATTGGTGAATTTTTCTGGCAATAATTCAGGTAAGTCATCACTATATAACTGTAGTGCTTGTTTGACGTATTCACGCAGTTTGGGCTGTGTTAAGCCTTCAGTTGCAGGGTAAATCGCAGTGAGTTGGGTTTGAGGTAAAGGCGTGTGTTCAGTAATCACCTGTAGTTCAGGATGATACATTTCTAAGCCACGAGCACCAACACGGACTTCACCAAAAATCCGTAAACGATTGCCCGGTTTTACCCGATCAGTAATGCCTTTGTAGATATGGTAAAAACGTAAAGTAACTTTGCCACAGTCGTCATCCAGTAGGGCGGCCATCGATTTACGCTTACCGGGTGGGAAGTCGATATTTTTGACTGTACCTTCCAGTAAATAACTGCGACCCACGGTCAATTGGTTCATGGGGATGATCGTGCTACGATCTTCATAGTCGCGTGGCAGATGAAACAAAAGATCATCTGTTGTGAAAATATTTAGTTTTTCAAGTAAAGCAGCGGCGGCATTGCCAACCCCTTGCAATTGATGGACGGCAGCCATGTCCCCTCAACTTCGGTTTATATGATCTAAATGGATCAGTTCTGAGAATAGGTCGTTTGATGCATATTCTATTTATCGGTTATGGTAAAACATCGCAACGTGTTGCTAAACAATTATTTCAGCAAGGTCACCAAATTACCACAGTGAGTCGTAGTGCGAAAGAGGATGATTTTGCAGAACATTTAATCCAAGATGTTCACCAACTGGATTTGTCGCAGGTTCAACCGATTGATGTAGTCTATGTTCTTTTGGCTCCTGCACGTCATGCTCAACTCAATGCTGTGGATGCTTACCGACACACTTATGTCGATTCTGTACAGCCGATTGTTCAAGCATTAGCACATCATCCAATACAACGTTTAATCGTGGTGTCTTCCACTCGTGTCTATGGTGAACATGCGGGGGAGCGGATTGATGATGACACTGTGCCACATCCGATCGATGAGCAGGGCATGTTGTTACTGGAAATGGAGCATCGCTACACACAAGCATTTCCTAACGAATGCGTGATCGTACGTCCCTCTGGGATTTATGGCACATCGACAACACGAATGC
The DNA here is from genome assembly GCF_013419715.1 of Acinetobacter sp. YH12063. Classification (NCBI taxonomy): domain Bacteria; kingdom Pseudomonadati; phylum Pseudomonadota; class Gammaproteobacteria; order Moraxellales; family Moraxellaceae; genus Acinetobacter; species Acinetobacter sp. YH12063. The sequence continues at coordinate 223,689 of NZ_VOZO01000006.1, forward strand.
AGAAACTGGCAGAAACGACTCATCACTATCCCAATATCCATTGGTCAAATCGAATACATATCGATGATTTGGCAAAATTTCTGTGTCATCTACTTCACGTGGAACATCATGAAAAATCATATATTTGTACTAATAACCAACCTCAACCTTTGCATGAGCGAATCTTGGAATTGCAAAGAGCTATGCATTTACCCGAATTGGTTTTAGAGAGTGAAGTAGAAACAGGTAAAAAAATTTATGCAATGCGGATGATGGAGAGTGGTTTTAAGTTAGCGCACGATTGATTGTGATGTGTAGCGTAAAATTGGTGTGACGTATAAAATTCAGTGTAGCTTGGTGAGTATTAAAAGAAATTCTATAAATGAATGAAATAGGTCTTTTACAACATGTATTGTTCAAATTTTCGAATGGATCTCAAAGGATAAAATTTAAATAATGACAAAATCATTTGCTGAACTTACTCAGAATTTACCCCATAGACCGATTTTGGAAAAAGCTTTGAGTTATTTTGAGAATTTACCAAAGATCGCGATTGATTGTGGTTGTGGTGCAGGAAATGAATCATCATTTCTACTCCGTCATCATTTTAAAGTATATGCATTTGATCCGTCTGTTGACGCTAAAAATATCTGTCTAAGTAAATTTAAAGACAATAAGAATTTTTTATTTTCTAATCAGGCCTTTGAAGACTATAGCTTTCCTAAAGCTAGTTTAATTATTGCTTTATTCAGTTTATTTTTTTGTTCTACGGATTCGCTTGAAAGTGTTTTTAAAGAAAATGCAGGAATCCTTAAGTGAGCAAGGCATCTTACTCATACAACTGTTAGGGAAAGATGATGATTGGGTAAATAATTTTTCTGAAAAATTTATAGGTTTTGAACAGGAAGAGCTTAAACAATTGTTTGATGCGGACTTTGATATTATTTATATCGATGAATTTAAAGGCAATAAACCGCTAGCCAATGGAACTCCAAAATTTTGGAATGTACATACCTTAATTTTAAAAAAGAAAATATTAAATACTTTTGTATAGTCCAAAAAAAAAGAGACAAGCTCTTTACAACTTGTCCCTGATTTTGCTCATCTTCTTCCGCTTTTATGGCGAAAAAATCAGAACTGTTTATTTCTTCTTACGTTTCAGGCGCTTTTTGGCTTGTTCCGCAGCAACTTTATCCAGAGCTTCTTTTAACTCTTCATCACTAAAGGTTGTAATGTGTTGCAACATTTGGAGTGTCACATCATCCAAAACGAGGTTGGCATATTGCGCAACATTTTGGAAATTTTCATCAAACACAATGGCGTTGTTTTCATTGGTACTGATATAACCTTGTTGCGTTAAGACTTTAATAAAGCTTTGGAACAAGGCCTTATCAAAGAACTCTGGCGAGTTAAATTCATACAACACAGACAGACGTTGACCAACCAAGTGGCTGAGTTCTTCAACCTGACGGGTTGAGATGTTGCCTGAACCACGTTGTGTGATTAAAGCCAAAGTCATGTAGTAACGCTCTAGACTTTGCATCACAGGTGCAGCCAAGACCACTAACTGATTGTGCTGCTCTGAGTTAGGCGCAGGGGAGATCAGGTTGCCTTCTGCATCTTCAGAAATTAGCTTGGCTTTGATCAGTACTTCAGCATACGCACAGATCTGATCTTTAAGTTCTTCATCATTCCATTTAAGGAATAACTCAGCTTTTAAGAACGGATACAGTGTACGAATGACATTAATTAAATCACCACGGCGAATAGAACCATTATGTTCAACCAAAGCGGCAATGAGTGATGGCAAAATAAATGCGTGCAGGATGTTGTTACGGAAGTAGGTTAACAGCACAGCTTGATTATCAGCAATGGCAATAATATCGCCAAGGACATGATGAACACGTTTAATCAGCTTGAGTTTTAAACCATAAGCAATGATTTCTTTACCTGACAGCGGTGTTACTTGCATGCGCTCATCGTAAGGTAAGGCAGTTAAAAGATCGCGATAGGTATCTAACTGCTTAATGCAAATCTCTTCATCTAAAGTATGTTTAGATGTAGCCAATAAAATCAGTGAAAGCAATGAAACTGGGTTCACCACTGCTGCACGGTTAATATTTTCTAAAATCACGTGTGCAGAGCTGTTAATGGCATCCGAAACCTCTGGTGGAATTGGATCGTCATTTTTCTCGATTTTGATGTTGCTTGCATTATGCTGTTTCAACATATCATCAAGGAAAACCGGCTCACCAAAGTTCAAATGCACTTTACCGAAAATACGTTCGATCTTACGCAGAGTTTTCATAATCCCAATGATCGATTCGCCTTCTTTCGGCTTACCATTCATTTCGCCAACGTAGGTCGCACCTTCCATTAAACGCTCATAACCAATATAGGTCGGTAAGAACACGATTGGTTTGGCTGGATTACGTAAATGACCATGGACAGTCATGGCGAGCATGCCGGTCTTCGGTGGTAATAAACGACCAGTACGTGAACGCCCACCTTCGATGAAGTATTCAAGCGGTGTATTACGCGCCAAAATACTGTAGAGGTATTCTTTAAATACGGTGGTGTAGAGACCATTGCCACGGAATGAACGACGAATAAAGAACGCACCGCCGCCACGTAAAATTTGCCCGACAAATGGCATGTTTAAGTTATCGCCCGCAGCAATGTACGGCACCATTAAGCCACGTTTATAGATCACATATGACAATAATAAATAGTCGATATGGCTACGATGACATGGGGTGTAAATGATCTCGTAGTCTTTGGCTAGTTCACGAACGGTACTGAAGTTATGCACTTCGACGCCATCATAAAGCTGTGTCCACAGACGAGTCAGGGCTAAGTCAGCAAAACGTACTGTTGATGCAGAATAGTCAGAAACGATTTCATTTAAATAACCAATCGCACGACGTTCAGCTTCAACCATACTGATTTTACTGCGAATGCTTTCACGACGAATCGCATCTTGCACATCCGTAGATTTGATCAGTCCGTGCATCACATTACGACGGTCGGATAAATCCGGACCCAAAACCACTTCACGCTGCGCATCTAAATAATCATTCAGTGTGCTGACAATATAAGTCGCAGGTGACAAGTTTGGATGTGTAGTTTTGGCATATTCAACCAAACGACGCAAAGACTGTGGCTCATGGAATTCGAGGTACGATTGACGACCGTGCAAACCAATATTCACCAACTGCTTCACTTTGCTTGGTGTAGACCATGTATCGGTAAATAATAATTTAAACCAAGAGTCTTCTTTATCGGGTTCACGGCCCCACAGCACGGTTACAGGAACGAGCTCAACATCCGCATCAGGATTTTTTTCCAAAACCTCAATTAAACGTAATAAACGAGGTGGAAAGGCATGTGGCGGTGGATTGAGTAAGTTGTCTTCATCATGATGTTGTAAAAACACCACAGAGGCTTTTTCTGTTTGCGTACCCACAGTCATTGGGTCGAGTGCAGGGTGTAGCTTTAAACGACGGGTTTCACCATCGACAATTAAAGCATTACTCCGTGAATGATTTTGCAGAACGTAGCAGGTAATTTTCGTTGTCTGTACGCCGGTATCTGTATCGGTTTCAGTCACTACAGGTTCTACAGGGACTTCACCTAAAACATGCGGTGTTACCACAAGGTCAAGCAGTTTACTCGAAAGCTTTCGATACATCTGACCAAAGCCGCTCTTGGACATACAAACTCCTACTTTTCATGACCAAACCACAGAGATTCTGAGGGGAATCTATTCTGCGTAATTGTACTTAAAAACTGTATGTCATTTTCTGACAAATTGCATAGATATTGTAAGATTTTATCGTTAAAAAACGTATTTTTAGCAGTTATATTGCATCAGCAAGGTGACAGATCAGTCAGCGAATCTTTAGGGTTTTAGTCTGGATTTATGGCAAAATGGAAAATATATTTAAACATCTGTTGATGTTGCCTGCGTTAGCTTAATCCCGAATGATAGATAGGTTTGTTATGAATGCCTTAACACAAGAGTTGGTTGATTTACTCAGCCTTGAAAAATTAGAAGAAAATATTTTTCGTGGGCAAAGCCGAAATTTGGTCGGGAAACGTGTCTTTGGTGGACAGGTTTTAGGTCAGGCGCTCCGTGCGGCATCTTATACGACAGATCGACCAGCTCATTCCTTACATGCCTATTTCTTATTCGGCGGTGATATCAATGCACCGATCATTTATGAAGTGGATCGTATTCGCGATGGACGCAGTTTTGTGAGTCGTCAGGTGCGTGCGATTCAACATGGTAAAACGATTTTTATGTGTATGGTGTCATTTGCAGAGCAAGAAGACGGGTTGAACTATCAAGTTGCAGGGCCAGAATATCCAGCCGTGGAAGATTTAAAATCTGAAGCTGAGCTGAAACGAATGATGGTGGAATTTGTCCCTGAAAACGTCCGTGCATCTTTTATGCGCGACCGTCATGTGGAAATTCGCCCGATTGATCCGCAAAACCCGTACCAACCGCAGCCTGCTGCGCCATCGTATGCACACTATATTCGTACCCATGACAAAATTGCTGCTGACGTTGATGACATCTCTTTACATCAGGCTATTGCGGCATTCTATTCAGACTTTACGCTGATGACGACTGCACTACGTCCACATGGTTTAAGTTATTTATCACCAAGTTTGCAGTGTGCGAGTATTGACCATGCCATGTATTTCCATAAGCCATTCCGTGTGGATGAATGGATGCTTTATGACATGGATGCCACGGTCAGTGCTAGTTCACGTGGTCTAAATTTCGGTCGTATGTGGCAAAACGGTGAGTTGGTCTGTAGTACGACACAAGAAGGCTTGATCCGTTTACGCGAAATTGAAACCCAATAAGCTTTAAGCACTATGTGTTAAGTCGTACATGGTGAATACTGAAAAAACCGATCTTCTGATTCGGTTTTTTATCTCCGTCAATTTGGGGTTATGCAACTACTCACGGAATCGAGTTATCTAGTTAGGGGTACTGTACAAGTTGAATGGAGCTGAATTCATGCTTTGCAGAAATGCAGCAGTACATGTGACAAAAAATTCCTCGATTCCCAATGGGTCGCATGGCATAGTGCCTGAATAAAGGATGATAAATGCAAGGCACAATGAGCTTAAATACGCAGATTTTAATTGCCGCAATATTGGGTGTGGCATTTGGGTTTTTATTAATTCAGTTTCCAGAGACGCAGTTTTTATCCGCCAGCCTGTATGGCTTGGGGATTGCCAGTAGTATTTTTATTGGTTTGCTGAAAATGATCTTGGTTCCCCTGATCTTTAGTTCGATTGTGGTGGGGGTATCGAATTTACAAGCGGGTGGTCAGCTGAGTCGAACGTGGAAAATTACCTTAGCGTGCTGTGTCACTACCACAACTTTGGCACTGATCTTGGGTCTAGCATGCGCGCATATTTTTAAAGTCGGGCAGGGCGTGGACATCGTCATGTTCCAAGATGTAATGCAACAGCATCAGAGTCCTGACACCCTCACAGCAGGTTCATTCTTTACCAATTTTATTCAAAATACACTGATCAATCCGTTTAAAGCCTTTAGTGATGGAAATGTACTCGCTGTCGTGGTGTTTTCACTATTTCTCGGTGTGGCCTTGGTCAAAGGCGGTGAAAAGTTCCGAAGCGTGAGAAAGCTCAGTCAGCAATTTTTTGACATCATGATGATGATCATTGGCTGGGTGATGAAGCTTGCACCGATTGGTATTTTCGCATTATTGGCTAAATTGATTGCTACAGAAGATATTTCGGTGTTGAGTCGCCTCGCCGAGTTTGCTGCGGTGGTCACAGGGACGACGATTTTCCATGGGGCAGTGGTGTTACCTCTGCTGCTATGGATTTTTGGGAAAATGAGCCCACTGACATTTTTTAGAGGAACACGAGCTGCCTTAATCACTGCTTTTGCAACCAGTTCAAGTTCAGCAACGATGCCACTGTCGATGAAATGTGCGCAGGAAAATTTAGGCGTACGTCCTCAAACAGCAGGTTTTGTGATTCCATTGGGCACACAGTTAAATATGGATGGTACAGCGTTGTATGAAGCTGCTGCTGCGTTATTTATTGCTAACTTGATGGGCTTAGATTTAACCTTGGGTCAGCAGTTAATTGTCTGTGCAACCGCCATGATTGCGTCACTCGGCGCACCGGGCATTCCAAGTGCTGGAATGGTGACGATGATTATGGTTTTACAATCGGTTGGGCTTCCTGCAGAAGCCATTGCGATATTGCTGCCGATCGATCGTCTATTGGATACGGTACGGACTGTGGTGAACGTACAGGGCGATATGATGATTAGTGTGGTGGTGGATCGTCATACGCGAGATGTAGATGAACCAGCGTTGTCGAATTAAATAGATAAAGCACTAAAATGTGGGTTGTAGACGATCTCCCACAGATGCCCATCTAAGTCTTGAAAATAGCCTGCATAACCACCGTAAAACGTGGGCTGTGCGGGCTTAATTGGTTTTGCACCAGCGCGTTGGGCTTGTTGCATAATTTGATCGACGGCTGCGGGACTGTTGACGTTATGTCCGAGAGACATTTGAGTTGGACAAAACGCAGATGTACTGATTCCAGTGTCATGACTAAGGCTATCTTGCGGCCAGAGTGCAAGCTTTAAACCGTGTTGTAAATCAAAAAATGCCACAGCGCCATGTTCAAATTCAGTCCCAATAATCCCAGCGCTATTTAGACCTAGACCCTCCTGATAAAACGCGAATGCAGCGTGTAAATCTTTCACGGCCAGTGTAATGACGGAGATGTGAGCGTGCATGGAGATGCTCCTGAACGATGTATTTTTATTTTAGGATGAGACTGAGTATAAATACATTTTAAAGAGAATAGGGAACTCGGAATAACTGTACTTTAAACCTCGAACTTATGAGCCTATCCATCTTGAGTTTGTTGATTGCTCAATAAAAAATGGAGCGTAATGGATGTGAGCACAAAAAAAGCAGGGCGAACCCTGCTTAATACAGATTTTAAATGGTGTTTAAGCAACTTTCAGTGCGGCACGTTTTGCAGCAGGAGAGTTGTCGAGATAGGCAATCGCATCTTCAGTTTTTGCTTCATGCACAGGATCGTACCAAGGCATTAAATACCCCAATTGCTGCGACACCAACCAAAGCGGATGTGGCAATAAGCGATTGTCTTTTTGCGCGATACGCGCCCATTCACGCCAAATCCACGGTTTATATACGGCAGGTTTAATCGATGCATAGCGCGAGTCTTGCTGCATGATATGTGCTGCACCATCGACCCATAGACCAAGTACGGCTGCAATTACGATCACACTTTGATAATAGCGAGAAATATAGCCCCCACCGAGATGACGATACAAATCAAAAGCCACGGTACGATGTTCTATTTCCTCTGCACCATGCCATTTTACTAGATCGAGCATATTCGGATCAGCACCTAGTCGTTCCCACTCTTTGTTGTATAAAGCATATTTGCCTAGTACACAGGTCATGTGCTCAACTGTTGCAATCACCCCTAAACGAAAGAGATCCCATTGATGATCTAAAGCTTTGGGTACGTTGAGCCCTAAAGGTTGGTCCGCAAGCAGTTTGCCAAAGAGAAAGTCCATGATTTCAAGGTTGCGTTGAATACTGATATTGCGCTGAGATAGATATTCTTTATTGGCAGAGTTATGCGCCTGAGCATGCATGGCTTCTTGGCGGATAAATGCTTTAACGTCCTCTGCTAGTTTTTCATCTCTAATTTGTGGCAATACTTTGTTATACAGACGGCAAAACCAAAACTCACCAGCCGGTAAGATCATGTTAATTTCATTAATAAAATAGCTGACAAAAGGTTGGTTGGGCACCCAGTCAACTTGGGTATCTTGCCACTCAAATTTCACTTTACGTGGTTTAATTTTATATTCGATTGATGATCCAAGTTTTGTGTTTTTCAAGCGGGAGAGTAATTTCATGACCTATCCTTGTTTTTATGTGATCGAGTGCACATCTGATGTATTCAGTATCCAAAAAAAATCCTGCATTGTGATTAGCAATACAGGACATTTCATTATCTTCAGAAGATACTTTTTGTCAGACAATCATTCTTGCGCTGACTTTAAAAATACTGGATTAGTGGTCTGAATTTTTGCCTTCAGCTTGGGGTAAATCTTCAGATGTTGTATCGACGTCATCGAATGCTTCAGTGTCTGCATCGATTTCAATATCATCTTCGGATGCTTCAGGGATGCTATCAAGATCAAACTCTGTTGATTGTTCTAAGGTGAAGTTAAGACGACCCGCCATGACACTCGCTAACTCTTCTAAACCTTGTTTATTCAATGATGAGAACAATTGGATAGAGAAGTTCAGCTTCATTTTTTTCAATGCTGCTTTCACTTCTTGTAGTGCTTTAGAGGCTGGGCCACGGTTTAATTTATCTGATTTGGTGAGCAGTACATGCACGAACAATTTACGTGAATGTGCCCATTCCAACATCATGACATCAAAGTGTTGTAGTGGATGACGGATATCCATCAATAGCACAAGACCTTGTAAACTTTCACGGTGTATCAGATAGTTTTCTAACTCTTTTTGCCACACGATTTTCATTGCTTCAGGTACAGCTGCATAGCCATAACCCGGTAAGTCGACCAAACGCTGATCAGGATTTCCTAAACTGAAAAAGTTGATCATTTGGGTACGACCCGGTTTTTTCGACGCACGAGCCAATTGCTTTTGGTTGGTGAGCGCATTAATGGCACTCGACTTACCCGCATTTGAGCGGCCAGCAAAGGCAATTTCATAGCCGGTATCTTCAACGCAGAGGTTGAGTTTAGGCGCACTCATTAAGAACTCAGCTTTGCGTAGCCAGTTGAGCGAGCGCACAGCATATTCAGTAATCGCAGAGTCTACTTTTTTCTCATAAGTAATCTTTTGCTTCGGCGCATTGGCCGCCTTACTGTTTCGTGATTTTCCTCTGTGCTGATGCATAACCCAACTTCAATAACTGATTTAACAACACGCATTATAAAGGAAGTCGGGCAGGCAAGCGAATTTTGTCGCAGGCAAAGTGAAATTAGAGATTGATCATTTGAATTGGAGATTGTGTTGTAAATTTAGATGCGCTGCTTGGTTGCAAGACATCGGCAAGTTTGTACTGATCGAGACTTTGATAAAACTGTTCTAAAGCTTGGTCTAAGATGCTTTTTAAACCACACTGACTGCGCAGTACGCAGGGTGGGTCATTGCATTCAACAATCTGGTGATTACCTTGCAAAATCCGTACGATTTGACCGAGCTGAGCCTCAAGTGCTTCAGGGTTAAGGCGGATGCCGCCACCTTTGCCGCGGCTGGTGATTAACCAGTTTTGCTTTGCCATAAAATGCACAATTTTCACCAAGTGATTACGCGAAACGTGCAGGTCTTCTGCAATTTCAGCAATGTTATAAGGCACATCACGAGGACGTGCGATATAGAGCAAAATGCGTAATGCATAATCGGTGAATTTATTGAGTTGCATGATAATACTGTGAGTCTGAGAGAAATAAATAAGGGCTAGTCTAGCATAACTAAACTAACCCTTTGTATTTCAGGTGAATAGCTTAGTTAGTGTTTTACACCACCAGTGCCGAAAGCTTCGCTGTGAATATTGCTAGCAGGAATACCACGAGCAATTAAAGCTTTCTGTTGTTCAGCCATAAATGGCATTGGACCGCAAAGGTAATAATCCGCATTGATCGGTAACAGTGCAGTATCCATGCTGCCTAAGTCTAGACGACCAGCAGCATCATAATCTTCACCTAATTTATCATTAGCATGAGGGAACTCATACGCTGTAAAAGTGCTAAGACGTGGGTATTTTGCTTCCAAATCCTGAATGTGTTTATGCATTGCATGCACTTGTTTGCTACGGCAGGCATGGATAAAGGTTACAGGTTGTGGCATGTCTAAAGTCACCAACTGATTCAGCATCGCAATCATTGGTGTTAGACCTACACCACCACTGATAAAGACATTGCGTTTTTGTGAATCAATCAGGAAGAAATTACCTGTTGGTGCAGACACTTCGATTTCTGAACCGATCTCCAAGCCATGCAGTGTATTCGATACCCAACCTGGAACCAAGTCACCTTTCTGATCTTCACGTTTTACAGAGATACGTAAGTAGTTGTCTTGTGGGCTGGTAGACAGTGTATATTGACGTGGTTGTTTTAGACCCAGCTCATCGACCAATACACGTACAGAGATGTACTGACCTGCTTCATATTTTGGTAAATCACCACCATCAGAAGGCTCAAGGTAGAATGAGGTGATTTCATCACTTTCAGCCACTTTTTTCGCGATTTTGAAATTACGCCAACCTAACCAACTGCCTTTAGTTTGCTGATGTTGCTCATAAATCGCTTTTTCAGTGCTGATAAACAAGTCTGCCAATTGTCCATATGCTGCTGCCCAAGCTGCAATCAGTGGATCTTCCATTGAAATGCTTAATACTTCACTGATCGAGTGCAGCAAATTTTCGCCGACAATATTATAGTCTGGCGCTTGAATGTTAAGACTCACATGTTTATGCGCAATTAATTCTACAACTGGTAAAAGTACAGATGGGTCCTCAATATTTTCAGCATAAGCCAATACAGCACCCGCCAAGGCTTGTGCCTGAGCACCGCTGCGCTGATGTCCCATGTTAAAGGTTTCTTTGAGGTCAGGGTTATTGCCCAACATACGATTATAGAAGTAACCAGTCAGCGCGACACCATTTTCACGTAGAACAGGAACAGTAGCTTTTACTAGGTCAATTTGCTGCGGAGTCATAGCTGATCTCTCATGGCTGTTATTTATAAGATGTATTTAAAATACATTTTTAAATACATCCGCGCAATACATGTTTTAGTAAAAACCATAAAAAAATTATGGAATATAAAAAGATTCCATAAATTTGTACTTTTTAATTGGGCTTTTAGATTATTTCTTGCCGAAGAGAGAACCTAAGAGGCCACGGATAATTTTCTGACCTGTCGACCCACCCAAGCTGCGTGCTGCACTTTTTGCAAAAGTTCCTACAGTGTCTTGAATCAGTTTTTCACGTTGTTTGGCTGAGCGCTCAGCGTCTTTTTGTTGTTCGCGTGCAAGGCGTTCTTGTTCACGCGCTTGCTGTTTAGCGAGTGCATCCGCTTCCTTGGCTTTTTGTTTGGCCAAGGCTTCTTGCTCTTTGGCTTCTATTTTATCTTGTTCCGCTTGGACGGCTTGTTGTTGGCGCTCCGCCACTTTATTTTGTAAAAGTTCATAGGCACTTTCACGATCTGCTTCGGTGTCATACACACCTGCGACAACGCTATTTGCCATCAGAGCTTTGCGTTCTTCTACAGCAATTGGGCTAAATGAAGAGTAGGGTGGCATCACCCAAGCACGTTCAACAATTTGAGGTGTGCCTTGTTCATCTAGACAGCTGATCAGTGCTTCACCTACAGCCAGTTCCGTAATCACTTGATCGACTTTAAACGCAGGATTGGCTCGGAAAGTATCTGCTGCCGTCTTAACAGCTTTCTGATCTTTGGGGGTAAATGCACGTAGCGCATGTTGAACACGGTTACCCAGTTGTCCTAAAACACTCTCGGGTAGGTCAAGTGGATTTTGCGTTACAAAGTAAATGCCGACCCCTTTAGAGCGAATCAGACGAACCACTTGTTCAATCTTTTCTTGTAAAGCAGGGCTGGCATTATCAAACAATAAATGCGCTTCATCAAAGAAGAACACCAGTTTGGGTTTATCCATATCTCCAACTTCGGGCAATTGTTCAAACAGTTCTGACAGCATCCAAAGTAAAAAAGTCGCATAGAGCTTAGGGGTATTCATTAACTTGTCGGCGGCGAGCAGGTTGATGTTGCCACGACCTTGTGCATCCGTTTGAATGAAATCCATGATATTGAGCGCAGGCTCACCAAAGAACTTGTCACCACCTTGATCGGCCAATGCGAGCAAATTACGTTGAATTGCACCTAAGCTTGCAGGTGATAAATTGCCATATTCATTTTTAAATTCAGCTGCATGTTCACTGACGTAGCTAATCATGGCTTTTAAGTCTTTAAAGTCGATGAGCAATAAGCCCTGATCATCGGCAATACGAAAGACCGCAGATAACACGCCTTCTTGCGTGTCGTTTAAATTCAGAATTCGGGCAAGGAGAAGTGGACCAATTTCAGAAATGGTGGTGCGAATGGGATGTCCTTGTTCACCAAACAAATCCCAAAACACCACAGGGGAGGCAGCAAAAGGAATGCTCTCGATATTTAAACTTTTAATTCGTTCGTCAAACTTAGGATTGCTTTCACCTGCTTTGGCAAGGCTGGAAACATCGCCTTTGGCATCGGCTAAAAATACGGGTACACCCAGCCGAGAAAAACTTTCTGCCAACACCTTCAACGTCACCGTCTTACCAGTACCTGTAGCCCCAGCAATCAAACCATGGCGGTTTGCAAATTGTGAATGAAGCACCACATCTTGTGTGGTGTCTTGTGTCTTTTTGCCAATAATAATTGGTGTACCCATAGATGTTCCTGTATTTATTCGAGTTGTTGTTTATTTAAATGTTGTAGTGCGTTTTCTATATCTTGTATTAAATCTGCAGGATGTTCTAGTCCTATACAAAAGCGAACCAGTAAGCCGGTTTGAATATGTGAATGTTCGAGTACACGCATATCTTTTAAGTTATATAGCATGACTAAACTGACTGGGCCACCCCAGCTAAAACCGAGCTTAAAGAGTTTCAGCGCATCGCAAAAGCGGCGTACATCTTGCAAACTATATTTTTCATTAAATATCACGCTGACCAAACCGGCACTGTGTTGTTCTGTACAAATTTCTTTCCAATACTGATGTCCTGCGGAAGCTTCATCAGCAGGATGTAAAACCTGTACAAAGGCTGGCTGTTGTTTTAGCCAATTTAATAAAGTTAAAGCACTTTGTGACTGGTGTTCATAACGCAGGCGCATAGAAGCCAGACTGCGTTGTATTTGCGCGGCATCATCACCAGAGATGCTAATGCCTTGAATGGCGTGCGCACGAAACAGTTTGTGATGAAGCTTTTTATCTCGTGTAATTACCGAACCCATCAAAATATCCCCGCCGCCACTTGGGTATTTGGTCAAGGCATGCACACTGATATCGACACCCAGGTGCTCAGCACTAAAATCAAAAGCATTAAAGGCAAGTCCTGCGCCCCACGTATTGTCTAGTGCAGTGAGAATGTTCTGCGCTTGAGCTTTTTTGACCAAGCCGACTAAATCTGGAAACTCTAAAGTGACAGAACCCGCCGCTTCTAACCAGATAAGCTTGGCTTGCGCTGAAGGGCTAAATGAATCGACATCAATAGGGTTATAAACCTTGACCACGATGCTATAGCGGGTTTCTAAATTGCGTAAATGGTCCATATTTGGGCCATAGATATTATCTGCGACCCACACTTCATCCCCTTGACTTAAAAAACATGAATTGACCAAATTAATTGCAGATAAACCGCTTGGTGCGAGTAAGTGATACAAGCCACCTTCAATCTGAGCAATCTGATCGCCTAGGGTAAATGTAGTGGGTGTGCCATGTGTTCCATAGCTATAGTCATAATCATCAGTCCAATGGCGATTAAATAGCGCATCTGTATTTTCGAAAATTATAGTGGATGCACGAAACAGGGGAGGTTGAACACTATTGATGTATTGCGGTGCCTTTCTTGGTGCATGAATGAGTTCGGTTTGAGGATTCTTTTTCACGTGGCGCTCTGAAATGATCAAAATAATAATGAATGTTCAAAAGAATACGACTAAAACGCATGGATTTACGATGCTTTTGTATAGAAAATTAAGTGAAAAGCAAAGTTGGCTTCATTCTTGCAAAACCGATAACAGAGCAACAACAATAGGTTTAGCGCATGAAGTCGCATTTAAAAGTACATTATTTTCAGCATATTGCTGGTGAAGGGTTCGGCAGTTGTTATGAATTTTTAAAACAGCATCAGGCCAAAATTACGGCCACAGAATTCTTTGCATTACCTGTCGATCAAGCCTTAGATCTCGAGGCTTTGCCGCATGTTGAAGATGTCGATTTACTTATCATTATGGGTGGAACCATGAGCGTAAATGATGAGGCAAATTTCCCATGGTTAAAAATAGAAAAGCGTTGGCTGCGACGCTATTTAGCCCTCGGTAAACCCGCAATCGGGCTTTGTTTAGGTGGGCAATTGATTGCCAATGCTTTGGGGGCGGCGGTCAGGCGTAATGAACAGCAGGAGTTGGGTTTGACCGAGGTACGCAAGGTGAAGCATGTACCTGAACAGTGCTTTGAATTGCCAGAACAATTTAAGGTGATGCAATGGCATAGTGAAACCTTTGAAATCCCGAAAGGCGCTATTCATCTGGCTGAAAATGATGTCTGTCGCAATCAAATGTATCAAATTGGAAAAAATGTCTTGGGATTTCAATTTCATCCTGAAATAACCCCCGAAGTGCTACAACTATTTTTAGAAAATGATGAAGAGTTAGAGCATTTTTCCGGTCAATATGTACAAACTGAACGTCAATTAAAAAGTATGCCTAAAAGTGACTTTATTAAAGGAAATCAAATACTAAACCAAGCTATAGAGTACGTTTTGCAAAAAACTCATGCTGACTTATTTTTAAACAAGAGACTCAATAGATAAACGTAAAAAAAGAGGAAAAAGTTAAAAAGAGATTTGCTTAAGCGTTAAACAATCGCTATAATGGGCGACCCTTTGATGAAAGGGGGTTGGCTACGAATAAAGTAGTTAACATCGTGACAGTCGTGGCATCGATCATGACCTTAGTGATATTTCACTGCTCTTGACACTTGCCCTCATTAAAGTGGGGTGAGATGCGTCAAGAGTGATTCTTTATATATTTGGCTTGGAGTTAACTGGTATGTCTAACCAGAGAATTCGTATCCGTCTTAAGTCTTTTGATCACCGTTTAATTGATCAGTCGGCTCAAGAGATCGTAGAAACAGCAAAACGTACTGGCGCACAAGTTTGTGGTCCAATCCCGATGCCTACTCGCATTGAACGTTTCAACGTTTTAACATCACCACACGTTAACAAAGATGCGCGTGACCAATACGAGATCCGCACTTACAAACGTTTGATCGACATCGTTCAACCTACAGATAAAACTGTTGATGCATTGATGAAGTTAGATCTTGCAGCTGGTGTTGATGTTCAGATCGCTTTGGGTTAAGGCTTTCGGTTAATTAACGCTCTAAGTTAATTAGGCCGCTTTTTTAGAGGTTTATGCACATGGCTATTGGTTTAGTCGGTCGCAAGTGCGGTATGACACGTATCTTTACAGATGCTGGTGTTTCTGTACCTGTAACAGTGATTGAGGTTGATCCTAACCGCATCACACAAATCAAAACGCTTGAAACTGATGGTTATCAAGCGATTCAAATCACTACTGGTGAACGTCGCGAATCTCGCGTAACTAACGCTCAGAAAGGTCACTTTGCGAAAGCTGGTGTAGCTGCTGGTCGTCTAGTTCAAGAATTCCGCGCTACAGAAGCTGATCTTGAAGGTCGTGAAGTTGGCGGAACTATCGGTGTAGATGTGTTCACAGTGGGTCAAATTGTTGACGTTACTGGTACATCTAAAGGTAAAGGTTTCCAAGGTGGTGTTAAGCGTTGGAACTTCCGTACTCAAGACGCTACACATGGTAACTCTGTATCTCACCGTGTTATCGGTTCTACAGGTCAAAACCAGACTCCTGGTCGCGTGTTCAAAGGCAAAAAAATGCCTGGTCACTTAGGTGCTGAACGTGTAACTACACAGGGTCTTGAAATCGTTGCTATCGACGCAGAACGTTCAGTTCTAGTTGTTAAAGGTGCGGTTCCTGGTGCTACTGGTGGCGACGTTACTGTTCGTCCTACTATCAAGGCCTGAGGGGAAATAACGTGAATTTAAATACTGTTTCCGGCTCTGCTGTTGAGTTATCTGAAGTTGCGTTTGGTCGTGATTTTAACGAAGCTCTTGTACACCAAGTTGTTACAGCTTACTTAGCTGGTGGTCGTCAAGGTTCTAAAGCGCAAAAATCACGTGCTGACGTTTCTGGCGGTGGTAAAAAACCTTTCCGTCAAAAAGGTACTGGCCGCGCTCGTGCTGGTTCTATTCGTAGCCCAATCTGGGTTGGCGGTGGTAAAACTTTTGCTGCTCGTCCACAAGACTGGTCTCAAAAAGTAAACCGTAAAATGTATCGCGGTGCTATGCAATGCATCCTGGCTGAGCTTGTTCGTCAAGATCGCCTTGTTTTAGTTGAAGAGATTGCTGTTGCAGCTCCAAAAACTAAAGAATTGCTTGCAAAACTTAACGACTTGAATGCACCTCGTGCATTAATCGTTACAGATGCTGTTGATGAGAACTTGTATCTTGCTGCTCGCAACATTCCACACGTTGATGTGGTTGATGCTGCTGCAATCGATCCTGTTAGCTTGATCGCGTTCGATAAAGTTGTTATGTCTGTTGCTGCTGCTAAGAAAATTGAGGTAGAACTCGGATGAACAACGAACGTATCTATCAAGTCCTACAAGGACCTGTATTCTCAGAAAAAGCACAAGTTTTAGGCGAAACTGCTGGTGTTCAAGTGTTCAAAGTTGCACTAGATGCAAACAAACTTGAAATCAAAAAAGCTGTTGAGCAACTATTTGGTGTTCAAGTTGTTAAAGTTAACACAACGATCACTAAAGGTAAGACTAAACGCTTTGGTAAAACATTAGGACGTCGTTCTGATGTTAAAAAAGCATACGTCACCCTGAAAGCTGGCCAAGATGTTGAAATGGCTGACTTGGGCGATACCGCTGAAAACGCAGCGGAATAAGGACGAAAATTATGCCGATTCAAAAATGTAAGCCAACGTCTCCAGGACGTCGCTTTGTAGAGAAAGTGGTTCATAACCACCTTCACAAAGGCGCGCCATATGCTCCGTTGGTTGAAGCTAAAAAACGTACTGGCGGTCGTAATAACAACGGTCACATTACAACTCGTCACGTTGGTGGTGGTCATAAACAGCACTACCGTATCGTAGACTTCAAACGTAACAAAGACAGCATCCCTGCTGTAGTTGAGCGTATTGAATACGATCCAAACCGTACAGCTCATATTGCTTTATTGAAATATGCTGACGGTGAACGTCGCTATATTATTGCACCTAAAGGCCTTCGCGCTGGTGATCAAGTTCAATCTGGTAACGATGCTCCAATCCGTCCAGGTAACTGCTTGCCACTTCGCAACATGCCTATCGGTTCTACTCTTCACAACATCGAGCTTAAAATCGGTAAAGGCGCACAATTAGTACGTTCTGCTGGTACATCTGCTCAATTGTTGGGTCGTGACGGTTCTTACGCTATCATTCGTCTTCGTTCAGGCGAAATGCGTAAAGTACACGTTGAATGCCGTGCTGTGTTAGGTGAAGTTTCTAACTCAGAAAGCAACCTTCGTTCACTTGGTAAAGCAGGTGCATCACGCTGGCGTGGCGTTCGTCCTACCGTACGTGGTATGGCGATGAACCCAGTAGACCATCCACATGGTGGTGGTGAAGGACGTAACAAAGGTATTCAACCTGTAAGTCCATGGGGTCAAAAAGCTAAAGGGTACAAAACACGTACCAACAAGCGTACGACTAAGATGATCATTCGCGACCGTCGCGTTAAGTAACAAGTAAAGGAATCTGACAATGCCTCGTTCTCTGAAAAAAGGCCCATTCGTCGATGCGCACTTGTTCGCTAAGGTTGAAGCGGCTATCGCGGCTAATAACCGTAAGCCGATCAAAACTTGGTCGCGTCGTTCGATGATCTTACCGGATTTTGTTGGTCTAACAATTTCTGTACACAATGGCCGTAACCATGTTCCAGTGATCGTATCTGAGCATATGGTTGGTCATAAATTAGGTGAATTCGCGCCAACTCGTACCTATCGTGGTCACGGTGTTGACAAGAAGTCTAAACGTTAATAGGTGCTATGATGGAAGTAACTGCTAAATTACGCGGTGCCGCTATCTCGGCACAAAAAGCACGTTTGGTTGCAGACCTAATTCGCGGCAAATCTGTTGCGCATGCTTTAAATATCTTAAACTTCAGCAACAAAAAAGCTGCAGTTTTAGTTAAAAAAGCATTGGAATCTGCGATTGCAAACGCTGAACACAATAACAGTTTAGATGTAGACGACCTTAAAGTTTCTACGATCTACGTTGATGAAGGCATGAGCCTGAAACGTATTTTGCCACGTGCTAAAGGCCGTGCAGATCGTATTACTAAGCGTACTTGTCACATTACCGTTAAGGTAGGGGTTTGATATGGGTCAGAAGGTTCATCCAATCGGTATCCGCCTAGGTGTTGTGAAACGTCATAACGCTAACTGGTATGCGAATCCGAAACAATATGCTGAATATTTGCTAAAAGATCTTCAAGTTCGTGAGTTTTTAACTAAAAAACTTAAGAATGCGATGGTAAGCAATATTCTTATCGAACGCCCTACAGGCGCAGCTAAAGTAACTATTAGCACTGCACGTCCTGGTATCGTGATCGGTAAAAAAGGCGAAGACATTGAGAAATTACAACGCGAATTAACAGCCATTATGGGTGTTCCTGCGCAAGTAAGTATCAACGAAATCGATCGCCCAGATTTAGACGCTCGTTTAGTTGCTGAAGCAATCGCTTCTCAATTAGAAAAACGTGTAATGTTCCGTCGTGCTATGAAGCGTGCGGTTCAAAACTCTATGCGTGCTGGTGCTAAAGGTATCAAAGTAGAAGTTTCAGGCCGTCTAGGTGGTGCTGAGATTGCTCGTACTGAATGGTATCGTGAAGGTCGTGTACCTCTTCATACTCTTCGTGCTGACATCGACTATGCTACTATGCGTGCTGAGACTACTTACGGTACGATCGGCGTTAAAGTATGGATCTTCCGTGGTGAGATCTTGGGCGGCATGAAACAAGTCATGAACCCAGCTCCAGCTGAAGAACGTCCAGCTAAACGTGGCCGTGGTCGTGGTGAAGGTCAAGAGCGTCGTGGTCGTCGCAATGATCGTTCTGCTGAAAAAGGAGAATAATCCATGTTACAACCTAAACGTACTAAATTCCGTAAAGTGCAAAAAGGCCGTAACACTGGTCTAGCACATCGCGGTAGCTCAGTATCTTTTGGTACTATTGCACTTAAATCAGTTGAACGTGGTCAAATGACCGCACGTCAAATTGAAGCAGCGCGTCGTACAATCAGCCGTCGTATTAAACGTGGTGGTAAGATCTTTATCCGTGTTTTCCCAGACAAACCAATTACTGAAAAACCATTAGAAGTTCGTATGGGTAAAGGTAAAGGTTCTGTGGAATACTGGGTTTGCCAAATCAAACCAGGTAAAGTCTTGTACGAAATTGATGGTGTTAACGAAGAACTTGCTCGCGAAGCGTTTACGCTTGCTGCTGCAAAACTTCCGTTTAAAACCACTATCGTGACTCGGACGGTAATGTAATGAAAACTAATGATCTACGTGAAAAGTCGGTAGAAGAGTTGACAGCTTTGCTTGATGAGCAACAGCTTAACCAATTCCGTCTTCGTATGGCGAAAGCAACTGGTCAATTGGGTAAATCGCACGAAGTTGCGCTTACTCGTAAGACAATTGCTCGTATTAAGACCCTCCTTACCGAAAAACAGGGGAACGGACAATGAGTGAACAAACAGTTCGCACGTTAACCGGTAAAGTAGTTAGCGACAAGATGGACAAGTCTATCGTTGTTCTTATCGAACGCCGCGTTCAACACCCGTTGTATGGCAAATCAATCCGCCGTTCAACTAAATTACACGCTCATGATGAAAACAATGTTGCTAAAGTTGGTGACGTAGTAAGCATCAAAGAAAGCCGCCCAATTTCTAAAACTAAGTCTTGGACTTTAGTTGAAGTTGTTGAAGCTGCTGCTGAGTAATTAAACGTTCTTGCATCATCGGTCAATTTCGAGTACTCTTTGAGCCTTTCGAAATTGCGACCGGTGATGCTCGGTTTTGGAGTAGGGCAATGATTCAAACCGAAAGTATGCTAGACGTAGCAGACAACAGTGGTGCTCGCCGCGTACAATGTATTAAAGTACTTGGTGGTTCACATCGTCGTTATGCTTCTGTTGGCGACATTATTAAAGTTACTGTAAAAGAAGCTATTCCACGCGCACGTGTTAAAAAAGGTGACGTGATGAATGCTGTAGTTGTACGTACAAAATTCGGCATCCGTCGTGCAGATGGTTCAGTTATTCGTTTCGACGATAACGCAGCTGTTATTTTGAACAACAACAAAGCGCCGATTGCAACTCGTATTTTCGGACCAGTGACTCGTGAACTTCGTACTGAACAGTTCATGAAAATTATTTCATTGGCTCCTGAAGTTCTATAAGAGGCACTCATGGCTAAGATTAAAAAGGGCGATCAAGTAATTGTGATCGCAGGTAAAGAAAAAGGCAAACAAGGTACTGTTTTGTCTGTTTCAAATGACCGTGTTAAGGTTGAAGGCCTTAACTTGGTAACGAAGCATCAAAAGCCTAACCGAGCTACTGGCGCTGAAGGCGGCATCGTAACTCAAGAAGCTGAGCTTCATATCTCTAACGTGGCAATTTTTAATGCTACAACCCAAAAGGCTGACCGTGTTGGTTACCAAGTGATTGAAGGCGTGAAAACTCGCGTATTCAAATCTAATGGTGAATCAGTGGCGGTAGCGAAGTAATAGGTTGACTAGGCAATGGCCAGACTTAAAACGCGTTACAACGACGAACTTAAGGCTCAATTAAAAGAAACATTGGGCGTTAAGAATGTGATGGATATTCCTCGCATTACAAAAATCACCATCAACATGGGTGTTGGTGCTGCATCAGCTGACAAGAAATTGTTAGATGGCGCTCTTTCTGATATGCAAGCAATTGCTGGTCAAAAACCAGTACTTACTTTAGCTCGTAAATCTATCGCTGGTTTCAAAATCCGTGATGGTTGGCCGATCGGCTGTAAAGTTACTTTACGCGGCGAACGTATGTACGAATTCTTAGACCGTTTGATCTCTATCGCGATCCCTCGTATCCGTGACTTCCGTGGTTTCTCTGCGAAATCATTCGATGGTCGTGGTAACTACTCAATGGGTCTTAAGGAACAAATCATGTTCCCTGAAATCGATTTTGATAAGATTGATCGTATTCGTGGTATGGACATTACCATCACTACGACTGCTCGCACCGATGACGAAGGCCGTGCGCTTATGCGTGCATTCGGCTTCCCGTTCAAATAAGAGGTCGATATGGCTAAGAAAGGTATGATTAATCGCGAATTGAAACGCGAAGCTACTGTTGCTAAATACGCTGCGAAACGTGCTGAATTAAAAGCAATTATCGCAAACGTTAATGCATCAGACGAAGAACGTTTCGAAGCGATGATGAAATTTCAAGCATTACCACGTAATGCGTCTCCAGTACGTCTACGTAACCGTTGTGGTTTAACTGGTCGTCCTCATGGTTACTTCCGTAAGTTCGGCTTAAGCCGTAACAAATTACGTGAAACAGTAATGCAAGGTGATGTACCGGGCGTTGTTAAGGCAAGCTGGTAAGGAGCACTATAAATGAGTATGCAAGATACCGTTGCCGACATGCTAACACGTGTTCGTAACGCACAAATGGCAAAGAAACAAACTGTTTCTATGCCAAACTCAAAGTTGAAAGTTGCGATTGCTAACGTACTTCAACAAGAAGGTTATATCGCTGATGTAGCTGTTGCTGACAATGAAGGCAAAGCGACTTTAACGATTACTTTAAAATATTTCGAAGGCAAACCAGTTATCGATACTGTGAAACGCGTAAGCCGTCCTGGTCTACGTCAATATCGCGGTAAAGATGCACTTCCTAGCGTTAAGCAAGGTTTAGGTATTGCAATTGTTTCTACAAGCAAAGGCATCATGACTGATCGCGCTGCACGTGCTGCAGGTATCGGTGGTGAAGTTATTGCTTTTGTTTCTTAATAGGTGATTCCTCATGTCTCGTGTGGCTAAAGCCCCAGTAACTGTACCTAACGGTGTTACAGTTACTCAGAACGGCCGGCAGGTCGAAGTGAAAGGCAGCAAAGGTACATTGTCTTTCAACCTGCATGCGCTGGTCGAGCTAAAACAGGAAGACGGTACTCTAGTTATTGCTCCTAAAGCTGAATCTAAAGATGCTTGGATGCAAGCTGGTACTGCTCGCGCTGTGCTTAACAACCTTGTAAAAGGTGTTAACGAAGGTTTCGAACGTAAGTTACAGCTTATCGGTGTTGGTTATAAAGCTGCGGTTAAAGGTAACATTGTTAACCTTAACCTTGGTTTCTCTCACCCGATCGACTACAACCTTCCTGAAGGTGTAACTGCAGAAACTCCTACTGCAACTGAAATTGTACTTAAATCTGCTGATAAAGCTAAATTAGGTCAAGTTGCTGCAGAAATCCGTGGTTACCGTCCGCCAGAGCCTTATAAAGGTAAAGGTGTTCGTTATTCTGACGAAGTTGTACTTCGTAAAGAAGCTAAGAAGAAATAAGGCGCGAGGTTCTTATGAACGAAAAGAAACAATCCCGTTTGCGTCGTGCGAAAAGCACACGCTTGCACATCCGTGCATTGGGTGCGACTCGTTTGTGTGTAAACCGCACTCCGCGTCACATCTATGCTCAAGTTATCTCTGCAGATGGTGGCAAAGTATTAGCGCAAGCTTCTACTTTAGACGCTACTCTACGTGCTGGTACTACTGGTAACGTTGAATCGGCTCAGAAAGTTGGTGCTTTAATTGCAGAACGTGCTAAAGCGGCTGGTGTAACTAAAGTTGCATTTGACCGTTCTGGTTTCAAATATCATGGTCGTATCAAAGCCTTGGCTGATGCTGCTCGTGAAAACGGCTTGGAGTTCTAATCATGGCTAAAGTTGAACAAAACGAAGGTCTTGTTGAAAAGCTGGTTGCCGTTGATCGTGTAGCCAAAGTTGTTAAGGGTGGTCGTATCTTCTCTTTCACAGCATTAACTGTTGTGGGTGATGGTAATGGTCGCGTAGGTTTTGGTCGTGGTAAAGCACGTGAAGTTCCAGCTGCTATTTCTAAAGCACTTGAAGCTGCTCGTCGCAACATGATTACTGTTGACCTTGTTGACGGTACTGTTCAGCACCCTATCAATGCTCGTCACGGTGCAAGCCGCGTTTACATGCAACCTGCTTCTGAAGGTACTGGTGTAATTGCTGGTGGCGCTATGCGTGCAGTTTTAGAAGCTGTAGGTGTACGTAACGTATTAACTAAGTGTTATGGTTCTACTAACGCTGCTAACGTAGTAAACGCAACTTTTAACGGTTTGCGTGATATGACTTCTCCTGAGAAAGTTGCTGCGAAACGTGGTTTATCAGTAGCACAAATTCAAGGGTAATCAATCATGAAAACGATTAAAGTTACCCAGACTAAATCTTCATCGCACCGCTTGAAAAATCACAAGCTTAGCCTTAAAGGTTTAGGTCTGCGTCGTATTGGTCATACAGTTGAAGTGCAAGATACGCCTTCTAACCGTGGTATGATCAACCAAGTTTACTATATGGTTAGTGTAGAGGAATAAGCCATGACTCTGCGTTTAAATACAATTGCACCTGCAGAAGGTGCTAAGCGTGACAACCTTCGTTTAGGCCGTGGTATCGGTTCTGGCGTTGGTAAGACTGGTGGCCGTGGTGTCAAAGGTCAAAACTCACGTAAGAGCGGTGGTACACGTCCTGGTTTCGAAGGTGGTCAAACTGCGTTATACCGTCGTTTACCTAAATTCGGTTTCACTAGCCAAATGGCTTTGAAAACTGCTGAAGTACGTTTATCAGAACTTGCTAAAGTTGAAGGCGACATCGTGTCTCTTGAAACTTTAAAAGCTGCTAACGTTGTACGTAAAGATATGTTGCGTGCACGCATCGTACTTTCTGGTGAAATTACTCGTGCATTCACTGTTCAAGGTGTTGCATTGACTAAAGGCGCTAAAGCTGCTGTTGAAGCTGCTGGCGGTAAAGTCGAGGAGTAATCCCCAGTGTCTATGACTCCTAGTTCGACAGGTCATGTTAACATGATGAAAGGCCAACCTTTTCATGTGAAATATCGTGAAATTATTCGCCGTATGATGTTCCTCATCGGGGCGTTGTTGGTTTTTCGACTGGGAGCACATATTCCAGTACCGGGCATTAACAATGCCGCACTAGAGAATCTGTTTAATGCAAACCAAGGTACGATCCTTGGTTTGTTTAACATGTTCTCAGGTGGTGCATTAGAGCGTATGTCAATTCTTGCTCTTGGGATTATGCCGTATATCTCTGCATCGATTATCGTGCAGTTAATGTCTACGGTTGTTCCTTCGCTGGAAGCTTTAAAGAAAGAAGGCGAACAAGGTAAGCGTAAGATCAATCAATATACGCGACAAGGCACATTGTTTCTTGCACTTGTGCAAGCTGTTGGGATGTGTGCAGGTCTGATTAGTCAAAATATTACTTTGACTAGTGGACTTGCTTTTTACGTTCCTGCTGTAACTTCTTTGGTTGCAGGTACAATGTTCCTGATGTGGTTAGGTGAGCAAATTACTGAGCGTGGAGTAGGGAATGGTATTTCCATGATCATCTTCGCAGGTATCGTTGCTGGTTTGCCGAACTTGGTTCTGCAATCTTTAACCTCAGTAGATAATGGCCAATCTAGTTTAATTGGTCTTGCAATCTTTGCATTGCTATCTGTTGCAGTGTTAGCAGCAATTGTGTTTATTGAGAAGGCGCAGCGTCGTATTCCGGTAAACTATGCTCAAAAACAACAAGGTCGTCGTGTATTTACCGCTCAGCAAACACATTTGCCATTAAAAATTAATATGGCGGGTGTGATTCCTGCAATTTTTGCGAGTTCATTGCTATTGTTCCCAGCGAGCTTAGGGCAATGGGTAGGCAGTGCAGATCCAAATGCTGGCGTGATTAAACGTGGCCTACAAGATTTGGCACTCGTATTGTCGCCGGGTCAACCGATGTATTTGGTGCTATTTGGTGCATTAATTATCTTCTTCTGTTACTTCTATACTGCGCTAGTATTTAGCCCTAAAGAAGTGTCAGAGAATTTAAAACGTAGTGGTGCTTATGTACCGGGTATTCGTCCTGGTGAGCAAACTGCACGCTATTTAGATCATATTTTGAATCGTTTGACTTTTATTGGCGCGGTTTATATCACAATCATCTGTTTAATGCCGATGATTCTACAAAGCTCATTTGGTATTCCATTTAGCTTAGGTGGTACGTCTTTACTGATCGTAGTGGTGGTGGTGATGGACTTTATGGCTCAGCTCCAAGCTCATCTCACATCGCATCAATATGACAATCAATCGTTAATGCGTAAAACGACTGCTCATCCGAAAGGATAAGCGCACTTAGAGGTTTCATTATGAAAGTTCAAGCTTCTGTAAAGAAAATTTGTGGTAGCTGTAAAGTTATCCGTCGTAATGGGGTTATTCGCGTAATTTGCAGCGCAGAACCTCGTCATAAGCAGCGTCAAGGTTAATCTGATCAAGACCTGTTGATTTCAGTAGGCTAATTAGGTTATTATCCGCCCCTCAAAGATTTTGTCGGGCGGTTGATTATCTTAACTGCCTTTTTGGAGAAAATTGAATGGCTCGTATTGCCGGTGTAAACATTCCGGATAACAAGCATGCTGTTATCTCTCTAACGTACATTTTTGGTATTGGTCGCCACACTGCAAAAGCTATCTTAGCTGCTGCTGGTATTGCACCAACAACTAAAATTCGTGAATTAGATGACGCTCAGCTTGATGCGATTCGTGCAGAAGTTACTAAGGTTCCTACCGAAGGTGATTTACGTCGCGAAATTTCCATGAACATTAAACGTTTAATGGATTTAGGCTGCTACCGCGGTCTTCGTCATCGTCGCAGCTTGCCTGTCCGTGGTCAACGCACCAAAACTAACGCACGTACCCGTAAAGGTCCGCGCAAACCTATTAAGAAATAAGATTTCTGGAAGCTAAAAGATGGCTAAAGATACTCGCACACGCAAGAAGGTCACTCGTACCGTCTCTGAAGGTGTTGCACACATTCACGCTTCTTTTAATAACACCATTGTGACTATTACCGATCGTCAAGGTAATGCACTGGCTTGGGCTACCTCTGGTGGACAAGGCTTCCGTGGATCACGTAAATCAACTCCGTTTGCTGCTCAGGTAGCTGCTGAAGTTGCTGGTAAAGCTGCTTTAGATTACGGTTTGAAAAACTTGGACGTCCTTGTAAAAGGTCCTGGTCCAGGTCGTGAATCTGCGGTTCGTGCTTTAGGTGCAGTGGGTTATAAAATTAACAGCATTACCGATGTGACGCCAATCCCGCACAACGGTTGCCGTCCACCTAAAAAACGTCGCGTGTAAGGAGAAACATTCATGGCTCGTTATATTGGTCCAAAATGCAAACTCTCTCGCCGCGAAGGGACAGACCTGCAATTAAAATCTGGCGTTAAACCATTTGACGTCAAAACAAAAAAAGCTGCTAAAGCACCTGGCCAACATGGTGGCGCTCGTGGCGGCAAACAATCTGAGTACTCACTACAATTACGTGAAAAACAAAAAGTACGTCGTATGTACGGTGTTTTAGAGCGTCAATTTAGTAACTACTACAAAGAAGCTGCTCGTGTTAAAGGCGCAACAGGTGAAAACTTGTTGAAACTTCTTGAAAGCCGTCTAGATAACGTTGTTTATCGCATGGGTTTTGGTTCTACACGTGCAGAAGCTCGTCAGCTTGTATCTCACCGTTCAATCACTTTAAATGGTCGTCGTGTTAATATCGCGTCTATCCAAGTTAAAGCTGGTGACGTTGTTGCAGTTCACGAAGGTGCTAAACAACAATTGCGTATCAAAAACGCAGTTGAGTTAGCGACTCAACGTGGCATTCCATCTTGGATTGAAATTGATCATTCTAAATTGGAAGGTACGTTCAAAGCTGCACCAGATCGCTCTGATTTACCTGCTGAAATCAACGAAAGCTTGATTGTAGAATTGTATTCTAAATAATCCTTGAGGTAGCAATAATGACGCGTACTGCAAATGAGTTTCTAACTCCGCAAGCGATCAAGGTCGAAGCGGCAAGCGGGACCTCGGCAAAAGTTATTCTAGAACCATTAGAGCGTGGCTTTGGTCATACTCTTGGTAATGCTTTACGTCGTATCCTTTTGTCTTCTTTACCTGGCGCAGCCGTGGTTGAAGTAGAGATTGAAGGTGTCGAGCACGAGTACAGTACTTTGGAAGGCTTGCAGCAGGACATCGTCGAGCTCTTGCTGAACCTAAAAGGATTGTCTATTAAGCTGTTCGATCAAAATGAAGCTTATCTGACATTGGAAAAACAAGGTCCTGGCGACGTTACAGCCGCTGACCTTCGTTTACCACACAATGTTGAAGTGGTTAACCCTGAACACTTGATCGGTACTTTAAGTGCTTCTGGCTCATTAAAAATGCGCCTGAAAGTTTCTCAAGGTCGTGGTTATGAGACTTCTGATTCACGCTTCCCTGAAGGCGAAACTCGCCCAGTGGGTCGTTTACAATTAGATGCTTCTTATAGCCCAATCAAACGTGTGTCTTACACAGTGGAAAACGCTCGTGTAGAACAACGTACTGACCTTGATAAATTGATCATTGATCTTGAAACCAACGGTACTGTTGATCCTGAAGAAGCAATCCGCAAAGCGGCAACAATCTTGCAACAACAAATTGCAATTTTTGTTGATCTTCAGAAAGATCAAGCACCAGTTGCTCAAGAACCTCGTGAAGAAGTTGATCCGATTTTGCTTCGTCCAGTAGATGATCTAGAGCTTACTGTTCGTTCTGCTAACTGTTTGAAAGCAGAAAATATTTACTACATTGGCGATCTTGTTCAACGTACTGAAGTTGAGTTGCTTAAAACTCCTAACTTAGGTAAAAAATCGTTGACTGAGATTAAAGATGTTCTGGCATCGAAAGGCTTGCAATTGGGCATGCGTTTAGAGAACTGGCCACCGGCTAGCCTCCGCATGGACGATCGCTTTGCTTATCGTAGCCGTTAATTAAGTAGGACTATCACCATGCGTCATCGTAATAGTGGTGTGAAATTAGGCCGTACAAGCAGTCATCGTAAAGCGATGTTCCAAAACATGGCTAATTCTTTGTTCGAACACGAGTTAATTAAAACTACTGTTCCTAAAGCAAAAGAATTACGTCGTGTTGCTGAGCCTTTAATCACTTTAGCTAAAGTCGATTCTGTAGCAAACCGTCGTTTAGCGTTTGCTCGTACTCGTTCAGCTGCAACTGTTGGTAAATTATTTACCGTTCTTGGCCCTCGTTACAAAGAACGTAACGGCGGTTATCTACGTGTTCTTAAAGCGGGCTTCCGTGCAGGTGATGCTGCACCGATGGCTTACGTTGAGCTAGTAGATCGCGAAGTTAACTAATTTCGTGAAGAGCAGCGTACGTTGTTCTAAAAAAGGTCGGTTTTTAACCGACCTTTTTTAATGCCTGCAGTTTTGTATTGGCTGTATATTGTTAGACAATAATTCAATTTGTCCTTAAAAGATAAAAATAAATCGCCTTTTGCTTAAACTTGACATTGTGCATTGTCAAAAATGTGATTTAATAAATATAAATCTAAGATAGGTTAAAAGAACAACATGGAAAAACAAGTTGATATTCTCATTGTAGGTGCAGGGATCTCTGGTGTAGGTTTGGCTGCTCATCTTTCAAAAAATTGTCCAAATCGTTCATTTGAAATTATTGAACGACGTGAAAGTTTCGGTGGAACATGGGATCTTTTTAAATATCCGGGTATTCGTTCTGATTCGGATATGTCAACTTTTGGCTTCAATTTTAAGCCGTGGAAAAAATCTAGTGTGCTTGCTGATGGGTCTTCGATTAAAGGCTATCTTTCTGAAGTGATTGATGAATATAAGATCAAAGAAAAAATTCATTTTCAGCACCGTGTTGTGAGTGCGAACTACGATTCACAAACTCGTAAATGGTCTGTTGTTATTGAAGATGCGAAGAAGAAACAACAAACCTGGGTTGCAAATTTCGTCTTTGGCTGTACGGGTTATTATAATTATGACCAAGGTTTCCAACCTGAGTTTAAAGGGCAGGAAAACTTTAAAGGTACCTTCATTCATCCACAACATTGGCCTGAAAATTTTAATTATGCAGGCAAAAAAGTTGTGATTATTGGTAGTGGCGCAACAGCAATTACCCTTGTGCCAGCAATGGCAAAAGGCGGTGCAGGGCATGTAACTATGCTACAGCGCTCTCCGACCTATATTGCCTCAGTACCTTCTATTGACATCATTTACGACAAAATGCGTAAAGTATTACCTGAAGATGTTGCTTATAAACTTACCCGTGCACGAAATATCGGTGTCCAACGGGCTGTTTATGCTATTGCACAAAAGCAACCTAAATTACTCCGTAAATTTTTATTAAAATCAATTGAGTTGCAGTTGAAAGGTAAAGTGGATATGAAGCACTTTACCCCAGATTACAATCCTTGGGATCAGCGCCTTTGTGTGGTGCCAGATGGTGATTTGTTTAAAATTTTACGCGAAGGCCGTGCATCTGTTGAAACCGATCAAATTGAAAGTTTTACTGAAAATGGCATTCAATTAAAATCAGGTAAACATCTTGATGCAGATGTAGTAATTTCTGCTACAGGACTCAACATTCAAATTCTAGGCGGGATCAGTGCCACAATCGATGGACAGCCATTAAATACCTCTAAGCATATGTTGTACCGTGGCGTGATGGTCAGTGATGTACCAAATATGGCGATGATTATTGGCTATATTAATGCTTCATGGACATTAAAAGTCGATATTGCTTCTGAATACATCTGTAAATTGATTAACTATATGGATCAAAA
Organism: Acinetobacter sp. YH12063; assembly: GCF_013419715.1. NCBI lineage: Bacteria > Pseudomonadati > Pseudomonadota > Gammaproteobacteria > Moraxellales > Moraxellaceae > Acinetobacter > Acinetobacter sp. YH12063. The sequence continues at coordinate 253,599 of NZ_VOZO01000006.1, forward strand.
TGGTTATAACCAAGTGATTCCACAAGGCGATGCGACCGAGTTGTTAGAAGATACCGTAATGGGAAGTTTGACTTCAGGCTATATTGCACGTGCAGCAGATGTGATGCCAAAACAGGGTAAACATGCACCGTGGAAAGTCAGTAACAACTATTTGGCAGATCGTAAAGAATTAAAGCATGCTTCATTTGAAGATGGAGTGCTGAAATTTGAAAAAAAGTCAGATCAAGTGGCGGCTAAACCCAGATTAGTTTCTTAAGTCAGTTATAGAAAAAGGAGCATCATGCTCCTTTTTTTTGCTTTAGATGAGTGACTTTAGGGTTTTATTTGATGCGCTTTATTTGTTGAAAAATATATCATGTTGAAATAAGGAAAAGCACACAGGGTTAATGTGAATATTCAAGAACATTCAGAATTTATAAAATTAAATGCTTATGAGCTATATACCAAAGCTTGGCAGCCTGAAACTACAGATAAAGATGCAACTTTGGCTCCGATTATATTGATGCATGATTCACTAGGCAGTGTTGATTTGTGGCGTGATTTTCCTGCGCAATTGGCTGCTGAGTCTTGCAGAACGGTGATTGCCTATGATCGGTTGGGCTTCGGGAAATCATCAGCGAACCCTGATCCATTAAGTACTGATTTTGTCTATGCCGAAGCACAGCGGAGCTTTAGGGCGCTTCTTCAACATTATTCCATTCAACAGTTTATTGTTATGGGGCATAGTGTCGGCGGGGGAATGGCAGTCGTCATTGCCACTACATACCCTGAACAATGTCGAGCTCTGATCTCCATAGCTGCGCAGTATGAAGTGGAAGAACTGACATTATCGGGTATACGTGAAGCCAAAACAGGTTTTGCGCAGCCGGGACAGCTTGAACGCTTGGCTAAATACCATGGGGATAAAGCCCAATGGGTTTTGGATGCTTGGACTGAAACTTGGCTCTCACCGAGTTTTCGTCAATGGAACCTCGAGCAATATGTTGGAAAAGTACAGTGTCCAAGCTTGATCATCCATGGAGAACTGGATGAATACGGGACGACAGCACAAGCTCAGAAACTTTTTTCGGGTATACAAGGTGATGCTGAGCTAGAGATTTTGGAAGGGCTTCATCACATGCCGCACAAAGAGCAACCCGCATTGGTCGCTGCACTCATCTGTGATTTTGTGAATGATTTAAGTTGATATCGAAAGAATATAAAAGCCCATCCGATGATGGGCTTTGTTGTTATAAAGAGCGGGAAATCAGCTCTTTCATAATTTCATTGGTACCGGCATAGATACGGTTGGCACGGTTGTCGATATAAGCCCGTGCAATTGGATATTCAAGCATATAGCCATAGCCGCCATGCAACTGCAGACATTCATCCACGACTTTGGAGAACATTTCTGAAATTTTGTATTTAGCAGCTGCGGCTGCGTCAATACCGAGCTGTTCCTCAAGTTGCAGCTCCATACATCGGTCTAGATAAGTTCGACAAAAATCGATTTCAGTGCGTAGCTCTGCCAATTTAAAACGGGTGTTTTGGAAACTAGATACGGTCTTGCCAAATGCCTTACGCTCTTTGGTGTATTGAACAGTGTGCGCAAAGGCTGCTTCTGCACCGGCTTGGCAAATAATCGCGACCAACATACGTTCCCAAGCCAATTCCTTCATCAGCATCATAAAGCCCATACCTTGCATGCCAAGTAAGTTGCTTTTAGGGACGCGGACATTGTCAAAGAACAGTTCACAGGTATCCTGACCTTTCATGCCAATTTTATTTAAAGGTTTGCCTTTGCTAAAACCGACGCGATCTGCCTCGACGATAATTAGCGATAAATTAGCTGAACCTTTTTCACTATTACCTGTCTTGCAGACCACAATTGCCATGTCACATAAATAGCCATTGGTGATAAAGATTTTTGACCCATTAATAATATAGTCATCGCCATCTTCTGTAGCGGTTGTGCGTACCGCTTGTAGGTCTGAACCTGTGCCCGGTTCGGTCATTGCAATGGCAGTCACGGTTTCGCCAGAAGCCATTTTCGGCAGCCAATGCAGCTTTTGTTCTTCATTGCCAAAGTTATGAATATAATTGGCCACAATGTCGGAATGCAGTGAAAAGCCAGTAGAGGAGTCCATAGCATAGGCCTGCTCTTCAATCAGAATCATGCTATAGAGTCGGTCTACACCATAGCCACCGTAAGCTTCGGGCATGGTCGGGCAAAGTAAGCCCATGGCACCGGCTTTATTCCATAAGTCACGGTCAACGTGTTGCTGATTTTCGTATTTTTCGATATTAGGTATGACTTCTTTTTCATAAAATTTTCGTACTGTTTCACGAAATGCATCATGTTCTGCATTAAATAATTGACGTGGCAGCATGTTGTTGAGTGGGCGAATCGCTCCAGATTGCATTTTGAATATCCTATTCATTTTTATGGCTTTGTCTTCAACTTATAAGATGCAGCGTGTGACTGCAATGTGCAGAACATTCAAAAGCAAGAATTGCGATGAAGCATTCGATCAATCTTTGAAAACACTCCACTTCAATGGGGTGGATGAGTTACACTAGACGGGTTCAACGATTGGGGAAGACAATGACTGATGAAATCAGCTTAGAAGAGCGTAAAGTGATCTACCGCGCACGTCGTGGTTTAAAAGAGATTGATGTTTATTTTGATCCCTACGTCAAAAATTACTATTTACAAGCCGATGCAGCTGAAAAAGACATGTTTGCAGAACTCGTTGCTGCAGAAGATCCAGATTTGTTGGATTGGTTTATGGAAGTTAGTGAACCGCCACGTCCTGAATTAAAAACGTTTATTCAAAAATTAAAACATTACGTTCATGGATAATCGGCAATTCAAACTGAAACGCAGTTTTTTATCGCATGCGTTTCAGTTTTTTATTTTTGCGGTATTGATGACGCTGCTTTATCAGTTACTAACACCCATGCTTTGGGGGATATTTTTCCTCATCGGGCTAGTGGTTTATGTTCTGTTTTTCCGTAAGCATTTACACGTCACCAGTCTAGATTATTTGGATGGAACTGATTGGTCTTTGCAACGACTGAACCGCCCGGTGCAACGCGTTCAAATTAGCCATATTTTGGATCATCAAATGTATATCGTGGTGTATTTTATGCATGCGCGTGCAAAACCGGTGATTATTTGGCGCGATCAATTGTCATTGAAACAGTGGAAATCACTCAAAGTATTGGCCAAAATGATCTAATTGTTAGACAGCCTGTATTTTTAAAATTCTATAAAATGAAAATATTTCATTATCTTATATTGCAGGTAAAATAATCTTGTCTGACAGGATTGAATTTTATTGGCAAAATATTTAAATTGTCTGACAATTTTAAGCTGTGCGGTGATTCTCTGCCTATATATTAGCCTTACCAACAGCCGTTAAAGGAAATCATCATGATGATGCCAACTTGGATGTTTCTGGTAATAGCGATTGTGTTAGCAATTGTTATAGGACGACTAGGAACAGTGCTGAAGGAACAGTTAACTCAAAAATAAGCAGTCAAACGCTTTCACAGTTAATAAGTAGCATGTGCCGAACCGTCGCTATGCTACTTTTTTTTTGCCTAAAATTTAGTCTTTCTAAAAAATCAGTCAATTGCATTCAGCGTGATTCATGGCACAGTGTGTCGTTCAAATTAGAGCAAATACTCTTTTATTCATTTTTTGCTTCTGATATGTTTGTCGTGATGGACATAAACACAATTATAGAGGACAGGAAAATGTCGAGCGTCCAAAAAATATGCCAGGGTGTGGCAGTTGTAGCAATAACAAGTACATTATTCGCGGGTTGTTCACAGGTTGTAAAAACCGGTGCTAATGTTGCACTCGGATTTACCGAAAAACATATTGTGCCACCAATTTTAGCCATGGAAGATGCTGAAATGGTGTGTAATTCAGGTAATTCATTAACCCCAGCCATTATGGCCACCAAAGATATGGGCGCAGACCCAACACGTGTGGCTGTGTTGATGTATTCAGCAGCAGGGATTTGTGCAGAACAAAAAGCCTTGGATGCAGAGTTACGCTATTTACGTGCATCTAAAGCTAACCAAGTATCCGAAGCACAGGATGCTCGTGTTGAGCAAAAGCGTTGGGCGGCACTTGCTGCACAGCGTCAATATACCGGCTATCAATTATTTCAAGATCGTTTTGAAAAGAAGTATAAGAAAAGTCTAGGTGAAGGCTGTCCAAAAATGAACAGCGACATTGACCAAACAGTGTATATGTTGGGGATGTTGAGTGGCTTACAGGCCATGACCAATGATATTAACTCGGGTGGGGCGGTAAACGTTCCTAAAGACATTGCTGCGATTGTTGAACGCGGTATGGTGTGTCTGAATAATGAAAAATTTTGGGGTGCACCAAATGCAACCCGCGCTGTGATCTGGACCTTATTGCCAGGCGCTGGAGATGGAAAACCTGATCCATACCAAACATTGAAACAATCTACGCAAATTGGTGAGCAAAAGGGTGTGAGACTGTCACATGCTTTATATGCGGTTGCTGCACAAGCCAGTGGCGATGATGCGAAAATCCGTGATGCCTTACGTACCTTTGCACAAGCGCGTAGCGATGAGAAACCTGTTAATCCACAATTTAAGCTCATCGATAGCATGGCTGAAACCATGGTGAAAGGGATTTCAGATCGTTATTGGACTGAACATACAGGCGTTCGTACGGCTGATGATGGTATGGAACATTTCTGGGATGAAAGTGCCAATAGTTCTGAACTCGATGATTTGTTTAGTGGTGATATTGAAACCAGTGGCACAGCTGCAAATTAATCTTTGCAATAGCGTTTAAAAGTGAGGTACAGGAGGAGCGAAAATGAAACTACAATTTTTAATACCGAAAATTGTCTTTCTTGCCGTATTCGTTTCGATCTGTGCCTCGCTACAGGTATTTAAAGATTATTTTATCTACTGGCAAGATGACTTATTTCATGACTTTTGGCGCTTATGGACCGCACATTGGGTTCACGTCGGTTGGATTCATTTTGTTTTAAATATGTTGGCCTTTATTTGCTTACCGTTTATTTTCCCACGAGTTTCGACATGGCATTTTGTTGCCATTTTATTGATTTTATCTCCTTTAATCAGTCTAAGTTTCTATTTTTTCTTACCCGATATTGAAGCCTATGCAGGATTATCTGGTGTCTTACATGGTGCCTATGTCGCGGTCGCTTGTGTGCATTTGATGTATCGACGGGAGCGAAATTTTGCAGCCTTTGTATTGTTGCTGATTTTGGCAAAATTGGTGTGGGAAAATACCGTGGGTAATATGGGAACGGCTGAATTAATTGGAAGCCCCGTTTTAGTCGAAGCACATTTATTGGGGGTGATTTGGGGCATTATCATCGCCTTGTTCTATCTTGTCGGCAATTATTTCTGGGATCGTTAGCGCACTTTAGGTGATTGGGTTGACAAAAAAAACCGAAAAGAAAATACATATTGTCATTTTAATGTTTTGAGTATTGATGCAAATTTAAACGTAATAATAAAACAGTTAGGTCAGGGAAAGGAACTTCTCGAACCGATAAGGAAGAGGATGCTTAGTCTAGCTAGGCTCCAAAATAAAAATAGGAAGACTCATGCAAAATGATGCACAAAACAGATCCAGCATCGTTGGTCTGTTAAGGTATGTCTGGACAGAATGGATTTCGACTCTAGTCGTGTTGATCTTGCTTCTGCTTACATTAATTATCGGTACAGGGGAGATGATCCATGGGCAGTTGCTCCGTATGGGAGAGCGACTGTATGGTGACCCTGCAACAGGTATGCAGTACTCTTTTTTAAGGGCTGAGCCTGCCAAGCCTGAATGTGACCGTAACCCAAATGTCGATGCGTTGGTGAAAACTCAAATGCAAGCCAATGCAGCAGATGAGTTTGCTGATTTTTTTGGTACGGCATCTGAAAATGACGTTCGTTCGTCTATTTTAGCGGGTGTGCAGCAGTGTGAAGAAAAGTATCAATTTTATGATAAAGCCATGCAACATATGGAGCAGCATCCGAGTATTCGCGCCTATCGTAATTTTGAAACAAGCTTCTTCGGTATCTTTAAATTTGGTACTGAAAATCGCGCCATTTTGTTGATTTTTATGGTGGTTATAGCTGCGATTAGTGCGACATTGAAAATTCATCATATTGGTCTACGCGGTCCTGCAACCAAGAAGGATTATCGTGTTTATAGCCTGATGATGAGCTTCGGTAATGGACTGTTAACCTACTCAAGTATCAGCCAATTCAATTCAGTGAAAAATTCGGGAGTTCCAATGACCACCGAAACTGAACTGATTTATTGGATGTGGATGACGCTGTTCTCAATCCTGACATTGATCAGTGTTTTGCAATTGTTTAGTCCGCCAAAAGATGCCAAAGAGGGCGGTAGTCTTAGTTTCGCGTTCCTAAGCGTGCCTTTATATGCGTATATGGCGTTGATTACAGGTATCGCCTTTATCTTCTTTATGGACTACCCGATGGGGCAAGGCATCTATTTAGGGCAATTGGTCGAGTTTTCAAGTATTTTCCTGAATCTAGCGTTATTCATTTGGGCGGGTATGTTGTTGAAGCAAACCCGTGTCGTAGATTTATTCTTGAATATTTTACGCCCATGGAACTTAGCTCCTGAGACTTTAACATGGCTGATTTTAATCGCAGCAGCATTGCCTACAGCCTATACTGGAGCATCGGGGATCTTTGTCATTGCGGCAGGCGCGATTATTTATAAGGAAGTGTGGAACGCTGGCGGACGCCGTCAATTTGCCTTGGCTGCAACAGCAATGTCCGGTTCGCTTGGGGTGGTTTTACGTCCATGCTTATTGATTGTGGTTGTTGCATCGCTAAATAAAGAAGTGACCACGGATCTGCTTTATCAATATGGTATTTATACGTTCTTGCTGACATCTACGATGTTTTTAATTGTGTCGTTATTTTTTGCAGAACATAAGTTCCGTATTGCTCAAGCCAATGTGGCAGCGCCGCAGTCAGGACGTGCCTTCTTAGCCGTTATTCCTTATATTGTGATTTTCGTGCTGATCTGGATGTTCTATAAATATTTATTGAATACAGATTTAAATGAATTTACTGCACCAGTCATGATGCCTGTTATTCTGCTGATGATCGTTTTAGTGGATAAATTACGTCATCAGCCAGCACCATTGTCAGCAGTTGGGCATTGGGATGAAACACTAACAGCAAATTATAGTGCGAATGCTGAACCTGCTTTAGCCGGCGCACAGGTTGCACATGCAGAATACCGTGAAGGATTACATGGTAATAGCACAGATGATGGGCAGGCTGCGAATCATACAGTGGCTCAATCCAGCTCTATGCAGATTCTACGTCAAGTTGGTTTTTGGAAGTCGATGCATATTTCGACCAGTGAAACCGTTGGACATATCGGTGCTTTGGTTATTTTGATGGCGCTTTCGGTAAGCGTTGGTGGATTGCTAGAGCGTACTGAAGTCATGAGTTTATTCCCAACTGATATCAGCAGTACTTTTTTGGTTATCACATTGATTGTCGGATTGATGGTCTTTGTGGGTATGATTATGGATCCGTTTGGCGCAGTCATTTTAATTTCTGCAACTATTGCTCCTGTAGCCTATCAATACGGTATTCATCCTGTGCATTTTTGGATGATTACACTCATTGGTTTTGAGCTAGGTTATGTTACGCCTCCAGTTGCATTGAACCACCTCTTGGCCCGACAGTCGATAGGGGATGCTGAAGTCAATGAAGCGGATGCTGAAGTTCGTCACTTGTCGTTTTATTACCGTTATGAACGTTGGATTTTGCCGCTGATTGTGCTGTTCCCTGCAATGTTGATTATTGCGTATCTGCCGTATTTCTTTAAGCTGTTTGGTTGGTATCAATAAATTAATTTTGAAGCATTAAAAAAGCACCTTCGGGTGCTTTTTTATTGAATAAGGGGCTGTGCATTTGATGGTAAATGGTTTGAATCTTTATGACTTTTTAAACTTATTTTGTAGGATTGGACTACATAGCAAAATCGCTAAAAATATAAAAGCAAAACCGAATAGGCTGTAAATATCTGGCAATTCTTGCCACAGTGCAAAGCCCCAAATACCCGCAAAAATAATCGTGATATAGTTCACGGGGCCAATTTGACCTGCGGGTGCGAGCTTATAGGCATTGGACATAAAAATTTGACTGATATTGGCCAAAAGTCCCGCTGTAATCAGAAAAGCTAACTCTTTTAAACTATAGGGACGCCAGAGCCAAAACATTGGGATCATGGAAATCAGTGTGCCAAAAAAGCAGAAATAAAACACAATGCGTTCAGGCGGTTCTGTTGCTGTAAGCGCACGGACAGTGACAAATGCCATGGCTGCCAAGAAGCTTGCGCTCAGTCCGATGAGTGATAACTGATTGAACATTCCTGCATCGGGCTTTGCGACGAAGAGCACGCCGATTAAACCAATGACTGCGGCAATGAGCATACTCAGGGTCATTTTTTCTTTTAAAAATAACCATGCAATTAAGGGGATAAAGATCGGTGAGGAATAGGTGAAGACCATGGCATTGGAGAGTTTTAAGTGTGCAATGGCATAAAAAAAGCCATACATTGCCACCAAGCCTACGATTGAACGCCATGTATGCATCCACAGTTTTTCAGTTCTAAAAAATGTGCTCCCTTTTTGCAGGATCAAAGGGAGAAAGATCAATAAGCCAACCGCATTTCGAAAAAATACGATGGTGGCATTATCTACTGTGTGGGATGCGTAGCGTATACAAACCCCCATAATGGAAAAAAGCAGCGCTGATAGCATGAGAAAGCCAATTGCTTTGGGGATATTTTGTGGTGTAGTAGTGGACATAACAAAAAGGCTAGAAAATCTGATGATATTCTAGCCTATAAGTACGCATGGTGTAGCAGAAGTCGGTTATTTTGCTTGTTGTGCTAACTGTGCTTCGAGTAATTTAATTTGTTCTTCTTTCAGTTTAATCAGCTCATCTGCATCTGAATGTTGCTGTTTTAAGCTTTGCTCCTGATCATTCAATTGTTGTTGAATGTCATCTAATTTGGCAATTTCCTCTTTGGCTAAAGAGGCATTTTCAGGCACAGCTGCATCTAAAATGTCTTCTTCGACCAATTTAATGGTTTCAGTCTCTGCGGTAGGGACTGATGCTTCAGTCTCAGATTGGACAGGGGTTGCAACAGGCGGTTTAGCCGGTGCAGCGACCAGTTCTTCTTGAAGTGCAGATTTATCTGCTGTACTGCTGCTTAACCATTGATATGCAAAAAAGATAGCAATCAATAACGTTAAGCCCCCAATGATTCCAACTAACAATTTTGGATTATGTCTTTGATCTTCTGTCATTGCTTGACCTTAATTTTTATTTAGGCTGACGTGGCTTAAATTGGATCACACCGATATCGTCTGGCACGGCAGGTTGTTCAGGTTGATCGACATGAGTCGGTCGATTTTCACTGTAACCACAATCAATGCATTCGATCCATTCGTCTTCGCCAGAGGTCAGCATGACAACCCGGTCCATCGCTTGGCATTTTGGACATTTTGCACCTGCAATGAAGCGTCGTTTAATGGTCATCATACTTACCTTGAATCTAACTAAGGTCCCTAGTTTAAGCGTTTTTAGATGCGTTCGTCCAACCTTGATGACGCAGCAAAGCATCTATTTTTGGCTCGCGTCCGCGGAAATTGATAAATGCGTCAAGTGCCGTATCTTTTCCGCCAACTGCTAGAATAAATTGTCTAAACGACTTGCCAGTCGAAGTATTAAAAATTCCTTCATTTTCGAATCGGTCGAAGGCATCACTTGCCAAAACCTCTGCCCATTTGTATGAATAATAACCAGCAGCGTAACCACCTGCAAAGATATGACTGAAACCATGTTGGAAACGGTTGTACGAAGTAGTGGGTGCAACTGCATATTTTTGACGAATATCATCTAAGGTTTGTTGGATGCCTGCAGCGTCCAAAGCAGGGTTGGCTTTATGGATATTTAAGTCAAACATGGCAAATTCAATTTGACGTAAAGTTTGCATCCCAGACTGGAAGAAACGTGCATCTTGCAGTGCTTTTAGCAGATCGGCTGGTAAAGTTTGTTTTGATTCGATATGTTCACTGAGTAAATCTAAACTTTCTTGATCCCAAGTCCAAAATTCCATGAATTGACTTGGTAGCTCTACTGCATCCCACGCCACGCCATGGGTACCAGCCACAGCAATATTATCGACTTCAGTGAGCATGTGATGTAAGCCATGACCAAATTCGTGGAACAACGTCGTTACTTCATCATGAGTGAGTAAAGCAGCTTGCTCACCGACAGGTGGGGTAAAGTTGCAGACCATGTAGCAAATTGGTTTTTGCAGACCATTTTCAGTTTGCATGCGTGAACGGAAGCCGCTCATCCATGCGCCGCCACGTTTACCGCTTCGTGCATACAGGTCAAAGTAAAAACCGCCAATCACGCTGCCTTGATCTTCAAGTTCAAAATAACGTGCATCAGGATGCCAAACAGGCGCTTCACGCTCGATTACATTGATGCCATAGAGACGATTTACAATGCTGAACAAGCCTTGAATAATTTTAGGTGCAGGGAAATAGGGCTTCAGGTCTTCTTGTGACAAATTAAACTGTTGAACTTTGAGTTTTTCTGAATAGAAAGTGGCATCCCACGGTTGTAACTCAGTGATACCGTCTTGCGCTGCAATGGCTTTCAGTTCAGCGATTTCTTTCTCTGCTGGTGCACGCGCATGTTCTGCCAGTTCAATCAGGAACTGATCTACAGTTGCTACATCGGGTGCCATTTTGCTTGCCAAGGACAATTCGGCGTAGTTGTTAAAACCAAGCAGGCTTGCCATTTCCTGACGTAGCTTCAAGATTTCTTCCATGACTGCTGTATTGTCAAATTCAGCAGAGTCTGCCTGATCAGAAGCACGTGTGGTATAGGCTTTATAGAGCGCTTCACGCACTTCGCGGTCTTCTGCATAGGTCATAATGGCAATATAAGACGGGAAGTCGAGTGTGGCTACAGCCTGTTCGAGTTCGCGTTGCTGACCATATTGTTTCAGAAGTTCAATACTGCCTTGAGGTAGTCCTTTGAGCTGCGCTTCAGTTAAAGGTTTGAAGTAGGCTTGGGTGGCATCCAATACGTGATTGGAAAAGTCTGATGATAACTGTGAAAGTCGTGCAGATATTTCTGCATAGCGTTTTTTCGGTTCACCTTCTAAGGCTACGCCTGAAAGTTTAAAATCTCGTAACGCAAGTTTAATTGCGCTTTGCTGTGCCGCAGGAAGGGTGTCAAATACACTGTTGTCATGCACATGCTGATAGGTTTGATACAACGCTGTGTGTTGACCTAGCTGCGTATAGTACTCACTCAGGCCGGGTAATAAAGATTGGTAAAGTTCACGAGTTTCAGCATTATTCATCACGGCATTTAGGTGCGAGAGCACACCCCATGCTTCACTCATATTGTTTTCAAGATCATCGACCTGTTCTAAAGTATTCAGTTGTTTTTGTACCGAATCTGGAACAACCGTCAGTTCATTTAGAAATTGTTGACCGTGTTGAATCGCATTTTGAATTTTTTCTTTGAGTTGATCTAAGGTAATTTGATCAAATTGAGGAACGGGCAAAGTTGCCTTTTCTAAAGTCATATTTTCTACTTCATATAAATCCTGAGTTATTTATAGATGTAGGGTTTGTTGCGGGTTAAATCAAGACTAAATCAGGAATTATTCATCTTCTGCAGAGGGCGCGAAGTCTTCACTGATCTTAAGAATCAAAAAGAGCGCCGAAGCGCTCTTTTCTTTCAACCTTAATCCGCAGCTGATTTAGCATTGGATTTTTTCTTTTTCGGTTTAGATTTTTTCTTCACTTTATCTTTAGCCTTCGCTTCAGATTTGCTTGCAGATTTTTTAGCAGGCTTTTTACCGAATGAACTGGGCTTAGATTTCGATTTTTTGCGTCGTATGGGCTGTTCTCCATCTTCAGCAACGTTGGTTTTACGCTCTGAAAAGACTTCTTCTTTGGCTGTGGGTTTTGCAACACGAGGGGCACGCGCGCGAATAGCACGGCCTGCATGGCTCAATTGTTGAATCAATTCAAAGTCGATTTTGCGCTCTTCTAGATTTACACCAGCAACTTTAATTTTCACTTCATCGCCGAGACTGAAAACTTGACCGCGAGATTGACCAATTAAGCTCTGACTCGGTTGGTCATAGACGAAGAAGTCATCACCCAATTGGCTGACGTGGATCATGCCATCAACATATAAGTCTTTGAGCGTTACAAACAGGCCAAATTCAGCAGTTGCACTGATGGTACCGACAAACTCTTCACCCAAATGTTGCTGCATGTAATGGCACTTCAACCATGTAGTAACAGAACGTGATGCTTCATCTGCACGGCGCTCAGTCGCAGAGAAGTGTTCACCAGCATCATCCAGCGAAGCGCCAGAAATTGGGTAAGGTTTTTTCTTTAATTGTGCTTTGATGGCACGGTGAAGTAACAAGTCTGGATAACGACGGATTGGAGATGTGAAATGCGTATACGCTTCATAAGCCAAGCCAAAGTGACCTGCATTGTTCGCGCCATAATAAGCTTGCATCATTGAACGGAGTAAAACGGCATGAATGCTTGGAGCATCAATACGGTCTTTGGTGGCATCAATCACGGCTTGATAGTCAGCTTGAGTCGGCTGTTCAGGGAATGGCAGGCCCAATAACTTCACAAAATCACGAACCTTTTGAATACGTGAGAATTCAGGTGGTTCATGCACACGGTACAGCATAGGAATTTCATTTTTTAATGCATATTCTGCCGCTGCGACGTTTGCCAGCAACATACATTCTTCAATCAGTTTGTGTGCATCATTACGGCTACGCGGTAGGATTTCGTTAATACCGCCTAGCTCATCAAAGGTCATATAAGTTTCAACGGTTTCAAATTCCATCGCGTGGCGTTCAGCACGTAAGCCTTTCAACACTTGATACAATTGGAATAAGGTATTGACCGATTTACGTACATCACGGTCTTCAGGAATGGCTTGACTATTACCCTCAAAATATTCGGCCACTTGAGTATAGGTCAAACGAGCTTTGGAATGCATCACACCCGGATAGAATTCAAACTTAGTAACACGACCCGCGCGAGATAAGTTTAAATCACAGACCATACATAAACGGTCTACGTGTGGGTTCAAAGAACATAAACCATTCGACAGCGCCTCAGGCAACATCGGCAATACAAAATGAGGGAAGTACACCGATGTACCGCGCTCTTGAGCTTCGTCATCGAGCGGTTTACCCGGACGTACATAATGGCTGACATCGGCAATTGCCACCACAACACGATAACCACCACCCGGACGTTTTTCCGCATACACGGCATCATCGAAGTCGCGGGCATCTTCACCATCAATGGTGACAAGCGCTAAATCACGTAAGTCGACACGATCTTCACGATCTTGTTCTGATGGCTCTTTAAAGCTGTTGGCTTCTTGTTGTACCGCTTCAGGGAATTCGTAAGGTAAACCAAATTCTAAAATGGTTTGTGGAATAATAATTTCAGTGTCTGCTTTATCTGCCATCGACTGAACAATATGACCTGTCGCAAATTCTTCTTTGGTTGGGTAGCTGTCAATCGCAATACGCACAGAGTCGCCGAGTTTGACTTTGGCATGCTCGATTAATTCTTTTTCTAAAGTAATCGGTTGGTGTGCATTAGGATTTGCCGGCTGAATAAAATATTCACCTTCATATTCAGACACTTTACCAATAATTTCTTTGACACGATGCTGTAGAACTTCAGTAATAAAGCCCCATGCCTTGCCTTTACGGTCTACCGATGTTTGGCGGACTTTAACACGGTCACCATTAAACACCTGACGTAACTCACGTTCAGGAAGTAAAAGGTCATCTTCACCGCTAATATTGGCTGTGCCTAAACCTTTTGAGTTGATATAAACCGTTGCTTCATGAGTCGGTTGCTCAGCTGCAAGCTGGAACTTAAATCCATCTTTCATCAACTGACCATCTCGAACCATCGCAATCAGACGATGACTCAGTGCATCAATACTTTTTTGATCGGCAATTTCAAAATGTTCTACAAGATCGGCATGCGACATTGCAGTTTTCAGTTGTTCAATCGTCTCTTGAATCAGAGTACGGCTTGGAATTGGATTGTCATAACGTTCGGCTTCAGCTTTTGCTTCAGGGTCGACCCAGTTTTTCATATGTATTTGGCTTCAAATCAGAAGATTAGGATTAGCATAAGTCATGCAAGCAGATACTGCACGCAATTGATTGCAATAAAGTGTTTTATGCCGATATTTTATAATGTTTAAAGCTGAAGAGTAGGGGACAGCAGTGTGTGCTGAACTAATTTTGCACTAATTTTTTGAAAATCGTTTAAAAAATATCTAATTGAGTAAAAAAATGAAAAAAATATAACGACTGTGCTTGCAGTCGTATCATGATCTTTGTATTATGGCGGCACGTTACGGTGAGATGGGTGAGTGGCTGAAACCACATCCCTGCTAAGGATGCATACGGGCAACTGTATCGAGGGTTCGAATCCCTCTCTCACCGCCACGATTTACTTATGTCGCGCTCATAGCTCAGCTGGATAGAGCACTTGGCTACGAACTAAGGGGTCGGGAGTTCGAATCTCTCTGAGCGCACCAATAAGTAAATCTGAAAACGTAGTCTTTTAAGACGACACAAGTTACGCGCTCATAGCTCAGCTGGATAGAGCACTTGGCTACGAACTAAGGGGTCGGGAGTTCGAATCTCTCTGAGCGCACCAACTTGAACAAATTACCGCACATGTTGCGGTTTTTTTGTGCTTGTGATTTATCGCTTTGATATAGCTGTCTTTTGTCTTTTGTCTTTTGTCTTTTGTCTTTTGTCTTTTGCTTGGATTGTATAAAGCGTTCTTTTTCATAAGACGACCCATCAGTAAATTTGATTTTGCTTTCTTCCATAGATAACCTTTTTTTTCAGATGTTCATGGTGATGCAATTTTTTAAATCTAAGGCAAGGAAAAGTTGACTCATTTAAAGCCGTGATTCAATGATGGCGATATACTTGTTATCTATCTTGAGCATTTATAAGTGAGTACAGCTAACTTTAGATTCCAAACTTGTGATGCAAAAGCCCTTTAAAAAGTAAATTTGGATGATTTTTAGCGTGTTTAAAGGGTAATTGTTTATTTGATGTGCGTTTGGTTAAATTTATATGAAAAAGCTCTTAACAAAAAATAAAAATCACGTATAATGAGCCTCATCAAGACGTCGCGCTCATAGCTCAGCTGGATAGAGCACTTGGCTACGAACTAAGGGGTCGGGAGTTCGAATCTCTCTGAGCGCACCAACTTGATCAAGATTGAAAAACCGCACATGTTGCGGTTTTTTTTGTGTCTGAAATATAGCTAAAAACAATAAATTCAGTTCATCAATCAAGGTTCTAACTTAGCTTTTGTTTAACTTTGAGTGCAAAGACCGTATTTCCGCCTAAAGCCGGTAACATGTCGTGATACGGCATACTGCGCATAGCACGAAGTAAAAACGGTGCTTTGTCATCAATCTTCACCGCACTGGTCAATTGTAATAACGACCCTTGTTGTAAGGGGCGAATATGCATTGCACCTCGGACAAACTTTAAGTCCCCACCTGTTGCGGTATATTGATTTTGCAGTAAGTCGGGATAGTTAAAACGCATCTTAAAATCAAAGGGAATATTGATCACACCTAAACCCACCGAAATTTTATAGTCGGCATCCATCAGGTGCGGATTAATTTTCTGCACTTGCATATGTTTAACTTGTCTTGGAAATAAGTGCTTGAACGAAGACACATTAATCCAGCGCTGTAAGCTCGAAGGCTCTTGTGCATAATATTGAAAACTGGTGCTAAAGCGCATCAATTCATAATTTTGCCCAAAGGGAACGCGCTGCGCTGTCACAATAAAGGACACAGGTTCTTTTGAGCTTTGACTTAATTGGGTGACTTTGTCGAGTTGAGAGGCATTTAATTTGAGTTCAGGTAATTGATTTGCAGCGAGAGTTTCGCTGCTAAAGGCTTTAAATCGGCGCTGTAATGATTCGAGTAAAAAACCATTGGTTCCCGCAGGAATCCCTAATTTGGCATCGGGTAAGGCATTTAATATTTTGCTAAACAAAAAACCTTTGGGCTGATTTAAATCGCCCCATTGGGTCACACTAATCAAGGTGTGTTGTGCATCTATCTCAAACCATTCAATTTTCCCTGCACCAAAGGGCACCGGTGCTTGTAGAACCAAACTATTAATACTGTTGTGATCAATTTGGTGCTGTATCACCACGGTTTCTTTAAAGTTTAAAACCGGAATTGGTGTCGGGATATGGATGCGATATTCAACTTGGCTGGTTGAACCTTGTTGTTGCAAAACCTCAGCAGATTTTAGCGTGGGAAATAAGCCTGCATAGTTTGGATAATTACTGAGTAATCTCGCCACATTTTTGCTGTTGGTTGGGACAACCACGGCGGCACTCTGAAATTTACCAACGACTTTTTGGCCTGCTTTCATCGAGGGTAGACTAATTTGCTGTGAAGGATGTGCGAAAATCACGATGTGATCACCGGCAAGATTTGCCAAGGCTTTGGCATTGCCATTAAACAAGTCCAAACTACTAGGGATCTGGGGTTGCCATTGAACGAATTTGGCCCAACTGGTCGATATGCTCAGTCCAGTCAGAAACACCAGCATCATGATTATTTTTGTTATCTGCATGTCACATCCTGCGTATGCAATCTTTTATTTGTTGCTGTTTTTAACGTATTTCTAGGTGTAAGGGAAGTAGTCAAGTGTTACAACCGACCATTAAAAAGCATGAAGCAAGTTTGAATTGTGGTGTAGTATTTAGCGCAATTCATTTTTAAATATTCATACGCTTATGTCTGAAAATCTACCTGCATTATCGCTGCGCTATTTTTTAAATCTAGAAGAATCACAGGATGGTTTTGCACTAGCTACTTTTGGTAAAAAGCAATTTACGCGTTTTTTAACGCCAGCCATTAGCCTTGGGATTATCATCTGGGGTTTTTACTTGGGTGTAGATGGCGTCGGTGCATACTATGTTGGTCTGGGTGCTTTCTTTTTACTCCTTCAAGGCATCATGCGTTATTGGTTTTTACCGATGATGTTTAAACGCCAGTTTGTAAAATACCAATTAGGCAAAAGTGAACAAGGTATTGATTTATTTCAAGACTATGCAGAAATTCATGCCAATGGTCGTAAGAATGTCTTTCATTATGCTGAAGTGACAAATTTTGCTGAAGGCAAATTGACTTATATGCTTGAGCTGAAAAATAAAACCGTGATTATTGTGCCGAAAAGTGCATTTAAAGATACTGCGGACCAAGCGATTTTTAGCAATACTTTTCAGCACTAAGACAATCTATTCATAACAAAAGAGGGAGTAGTATGCAGTCACGTCCATCTAAAATTGTTTGCGTCGGTCGTAGTTATGCAGATCATGCCAAAGAATTAGGCAATGCAATTCCTGACCGTCCTGTGCTTTTTATGAAGCCGCCAAGTGCATTAACCGCATTAGAGCAAGGCATCTCATGGAATCCTGCATGGGGCAGTTGCCACTATGAATGCGAATTAAGTTTACGTATTGATCGTCCTTTATCGGCTGAAACTGATCCACGCAAAGCCTTAGAAGCAGTCGGAGCTGTGACTTTGGGGCTAGACCTGACCTTGCGTGATCTACAAGATGACTTAAAGAAAAAAGGTCAGCCGTGGGAACGTGCCAAAGCTTATGATGGTTCTTGCATCCTTGCAGATTGGGTCGATGTTCAAGAGGTGGTTCAAGATTGGAAAGATGTGCATTACACCTTGCATGTCAATGATGAGCTGCGTCAGAACGGTGATACTGCATTGCTGATTTTTGATGTGGGTACATTACTGGCCGATATTAGCCAAGTATTTAGTCTTGAAGCTGGTGATGTGGTCATGACGGGTACGCCTGCGGGTGTCGCGGCACTACAGTCAGGTGAGCAGTTGAAAATGACCCTGAAAGGCAAAAATCAGGATTTTGTTTGGACAACTTTTGTCAAATAATCTGTGAAAAAAATACAAAAAAGGCTGCTTAATGCAGCCTTTTTTGATTGATCTATTCGGTACTGCTTGATGGCGGTGGCTCATTCGGTTGTAAAGGACCAGTATCTTTCCATGCTTCATAGGTCTCGGCCATATGCTGTGAGTCGGTGTCTCCCAATGCACCTGCTTTGGCATACCATTGTCGCGCTTTTTCACCATCTCGAATATCATAATGATAATAATGTGCCATTTTCATCGCCGCGTCAGCATCTTGCCCTTGTTCTGCGGCATAGCTTAAATATTCAGCTGCTTTGTCGGGTGTAGACGAAGGATGTTCAGAAAAATAATGTTGATTTCCCAAGACTTTGATCGCTTCGACATTCTTTTGTTTGGCAGCTTTTTCATACCAAATTTGCGCTTGGTGCTTATCTTGAATTAAGCCTTTTCCCGTGTCGTACATCCAACCAATGGTATATTCAGCAGCAGGATCATGAGTCTTTTTTGCAAGGTCTAGCACCCAGTGTGCAAGGAAAATATTGCCATCTTGCTGCATCTTTCGAATCACTTGATCTGCATGCGGGTTTCCTTGGTAGGCTTGAGTCATCAACCATGCGAATGCGTCCGTAGTGCCTTGATCCGCAGCAGCTTTGTACCAATGTACACTTTGTTCGATATTTTGTTCTGTGCCCGTTCCACTGAGGTATAAATCACCCACTTTCATTTGTGCAGTCGCATCGCCCGTTTGAGCGGTTTTGAGTGCAGAATTAAATTCACGCTGTTCTTTGGAACTACAAGCCGTTAAAAATACGGCAGATAAACACAGCGCTAAAATGGTTTTTTTATTCATTCGAAATGGAGTCTTTATCATTCTTCGTGGATTTTTTGATCTTAACGGATTGTTGAATCACTTTATAGAGATACTTATAGCTAAATTTAAACACATTTAGGGCTTTAAAACGGATTTCCTAAACTGATCTGGGGTGCAAAGCATCCATTTTTTAAACATATTTATAAACGCCGAGGCATTGGCATAACCGAGTTCTAAAGCAATATTTTCGACAGTTTGGCCTGCGTTGAGCATCGACATGGCTTTCATGACTTTGAGGCGTTGTCGCCATTCATGCAGGGACATCCCAAGTTCTTTTTGACAATAGCGCGCCAGAGTACGTTCCGTCATGTTTATCCGCTGTGCCAATTGCTCAAGCGAGCTTTGATCCGCAGAATGTTGGTGTAAATAATCAAGCAATTGTTTGAGGGCAGGATGTTCCGAATGCGGTAAATAGCTACTGACCAGTTTAGCTTGATGTAGTTGATCTAAGATCACATGGAGTAAGCGTTGATATTCGGCGGTATTTTCCAAGAGGTCGGCTTGTTGGTGCAACAGACGCAAATGGCTGAAGATCGCGGTGACTAAGGGCGAGCTGAGTAAAATCCCCGGTTGTTTCGGTAAGTGAGTACATAGCGATTCATGTACATATAAGGTTCCATGTGAAACCGCAGTACGATTTAAACCACTGTGTTCTAAATGTGGAGGAAGCCAAATGCCATAAGGCGGTGGAGTAATATAGTCTATCTGATTGATGTTCACTTCCATCACGCCATTAAAGGCATAGACAAACTCGCCCCAAGCATGCCCATGGACGGGATAAACAGACAGTGCAGGATCGTCACGAAAACTGATCCATA
Organism: Acinetobacter sp. YH12063; assembly: GCF_013419715.1. Lineage (NCBI taxonomy): Bacteria > Pseudomonadati > Pseudomonadota > Gammaproteobacteria > Moraxellales > Moraxellaceae > Acinetobacter > Acinetobacter sp. YH12063. The sequence goes on from NZ_VOZO01000006.1 coordinate 273,385, forward strand.
GCGCTGCTTGAATTTCATCGTTGGTGGGAAGTTGTTGGAACTGCGTATGATCTACACGAGCTTTATGACGCATGAGAAATTTTGCCTGAATAAGAAGATCACTTGTCTATTTTGAAGTATATATTTTATTTCTGACAGTTCTATAGTGTTGCTTGTCGTATTGTTGAGTAAATAGTGTGGAACAGCGTAAGGCGCTAGATGCGAAAGCTTCTGGTCTGATGATTATTTTGTGCATGATTTTAGGGATTCAACAGGTCATTTTGAAATTGGCCGCGGTTGATATTGCGCCGATCATGCAAATTGCCATTCGATCGGGTTTGGCTGCGCTGTTGGTTTTTCCACTGATTCGTCTCAAACCAGGGACACATTTATATACACGCGAATACTTGCTGCCGGGTATTTGGTTGGCGTTTTTATTTTCAGCCGAATTTATATTAGTGGCAGAATCCCTGCGCTATACCTCTGCATCACATACCGTTGTCTTGCTCTATACCGCACCGATATTCGTGGCACTAGGTTTACATTGGAAGTTGCCTGAAGAAAAACTCACAGCGATCCAATGGGTCGGTATTTTTATTGCCTTTTCAGGTATTGTCCTGTCGTTTATGGGACGTGAAAGTAGCACTACAGTCAACACTCAAGCCCTGTTGGGTGATGCGATGGCATTACTTGCAGGGGTGATGTGGGCCTTGACCACCATTTCATTAAGACTCACCAAACTCTCTGATGCACCTCCGACTCAGACCTTGTTTTATCAGTTGGTTGGTGGTTGCGTGTTTTTATTACCTGTGGCGTGGCTGACAGGACAAATGACTGTACATTGGACGGTACTGTCCATCAGCAGCATGATTTTTCATGTGCTCATTATTTCATTTTTCAGCCTCATGTTGTGGTTTTGGCTGTTAAGTAAATATCTGGCCAATGGTCTGGGTGTTTTTTCATTCCTTACCCCAATCTTTGGTCTGGTCTTTGGCGTATTGATCTTAAACGAAACGATTGAACTGAACTTTATTTTGGGGACGGCCTTAGTGATGGGCGGGGTGATGACGGTAACTTTGCATCAGTGGTTGGCTAAACTGATGGGGCGTCAGCGTACTGCTATCTAACGCCGTGTATAAATAACTGATGTTACGCAGTAACATTAGAAGCGCAATTTGCTTCAAATAAAAGAACGATACGCGGCAACGTCATCCGCAAGTATTTGAGACAGGATTACATCTATTCAAAAATGTTTTTTGCGATACTTTGAATGCGTAGACGCTAGTGAACGAGTTTTGTCGGTGAGGTGCATTGCACCGCAAGATGGTTTCCTTGCGAAGCTTCGCTTCTCATTTTGCCAAAACAAAAGTACCTCCAGCCGAAGGCTAATCCCTTTATTCAATTCCTAGATGTAAGACTCCGTCGAATAGACTTAAAAAGCATTTTAAAAATGCGAAATTACTTTTACGTGAGTAACATCAGTAAATAAAAAAGGAGGGCTACAGCTCTCCATTTTCTTATGCACAGTTATTTTTCTTCAAAAATAGTCGCAAGCGGAATCGAGAGTTTGGCCGCAAGATAATCATCCGATTCGACCAGTTGCGGTCCAATTTTTTCCATCCAGACATCATCTGGATCGACGCGACCTAAATCTTGGCGTTTAGGGAGGGGATAGGGAAGTTTACTGTAAAAACTCCAGAAATCCACTTGGGTCAAATTACGGACCAATACATAATGATCATCGTCAGTACGTTTAATCAGGTGCTGCTTTTCAAATAATAAAATATAGCTCGGCAGGCGACCAATTTCATCACGCCCTAAAACCTCAAGCGCTTCTTTTTCTGTCACGCTCTGACCAAGTTTTTGCTTTTTATAAAATAATTCCAGCAAATCCATCAACATAATCACAGGATGACGTTTTTGATCTTTGCCTGAATTAAAGGCGGTCAGTGCATAACTAATTTCTACCCCAATCAGCACGATATTCCATGAAAGGAATATCCAAAGTAGGAAAATTGGCACCGCAGCAAAAGCACCGTAAACGATTTGATAACTGGTGAAATTTGACATGACAAAACCAAAAAGGTTTTTGAGTAATTCAAATACCACGGCACTAAAGACACCCGCGATCAGCGCCGCCTTGATCGGCACACTACGGTTGGGAATCGTCCAATACAGAATGAAAAAACCTAAAATGGTCAATGAAAAAGACAAGATCCACAGCAGAAAAGCCCCATCCAGTTCATAGCCGGCAAAATTATTGCTGAGGACATTCATTGAGGCCAAGGTAGATGACACAACAAATGCGCTACCCAGTAAGATCGGGCCTAATGAGATAATAGTCCAATAGCGCATGAAGCCAATTATGCCGCCACGTGTCTCACGCACCCGCCAAATTCGGTTAAATACCGTCTCAATACTGGTCAGCATCATGACTGTGGTAATGAATAAAAACAGCACACCTATCACGGTCAAGTTACTGGATTTATCGGTGAAGGCATTCAGTGCTTTATCGAAAGCAATCGTCGTTTTCGGTAGAAAATTACTATAAATCAATTGTTGAAGCTGTTGACGAGCAGGTTCTAAAGCTTTAATTGAGGAGATGATGACCAAGAATACGGTCAACATGGGTACCACTGCAAACAAGGTGGTATAGGTTAATGATCCTGCTTGTTCACGGCAGCGATCGGCTTCAAAACGTCGAATGACAAATAAAACAAACTGAAACCATTTCTTGTCGTAAAAGGGAAGTTTTTTTAAAAATGCTTCGATCATTCGTTCAAGTCTCGAGTTATTTTAGTCATGTTTATGCAATTTTCATCACTTAGCTTAACCAAAAAATAGGAAAAATACCGTATAGTTTTCTTTTTTCATTGAATTTATAAAAATGACGCAAGCTTATGTACTGGTGTTGTATTACAGCAAATATGGTTCAACACGTGAGATGGCACATTTAATTGCCAATGGAATTGAAGCGTCTGGAATGGCAGTAAAAATACGAACCGTTCCAAATTTATCTACTGTGGTGACTGATGTGCAGCCCAGTATTCCTGCCGAAGGCGATATTTACTGTAGCTTAGATGACTTAGCGCATTGCTCAGGTTTAGCCCTTGGTTCGCCAACACGTTTTGGTAATATGGCGTCGGAAATGAAATATTTCTGGGATCAAACCACAGCGCTTTGGCTCAATGGCGCATTACATGGCAAACCTGCCTGTGTGTTTACCAGTTCAGGTTCAATGCATGGGGGACAGGAAAGTACTTTGCTGACCATGCTGCCGCCTTTGTTTCATCACGGAATGATGGTTATGGGTTTAAGTAATGCCCATCCTGCATTATCGAATACCAAAACGGGTGGTACGCCTTATGGTGCAAGTCATGTCAGTGGTCCACGCCATGATCAGTCATTGAGTCAAGATGAGCGTAATTTGTGTGAAGAGCAGGGTAAACGCCTGGGCGAAGTGGTCAAAAAGTTGATTTGATACTTACTTGCTCTAGGAAGTTGCGCTAACTTTGTAGCGAACGGGCAAGAAAAGGTTTAAATATTGCACTTTTCTTGCTTTATTTACGTGTGACGTCTTTTTATTTATGACGTTGTAAAACGCCCAAAATATAAAAATAAATCTGTCGAACTATTCCTGAAATATTAAAAATAAATAATATCAACAATATATTGAAATTTTTTAAATACAGCCTGCTCAGTGATGGTTTCGAGTCGAATATTGCTCTCTCTTTGGGCGCGTTTTTTTTATTTTTTGATTACATGATTTGTATTTAAATTTCTTCTTCTTTGGGGTGTGTGATGTCTATTATTAATTTTCTAATGACTTTCCTATGTTCCGTATTGGCTGCATCTTCCTTGTGTACGGCAATGCCAGTTTATACAGTATGGATTTCCCGCAAGAGAAAAAGACGAAGAAAAAGAATTTTTAGCGAAACAAGATCAAGTTAATGTGGACTCAAAATCTTTAACTGATGTTTCAAAATAATTGATTCGCCATGGTTTCGAATAGCATTTCAATAGACTAGAAATACATATTAGAAAAACAATAACCTATTAAAAAAGAGCGTAGAAACGCTCTTATTTAATTTAGCAGCAATCAAAATTAGTCTTGATCTTCAGTTTTTGCTGCATCTTCAGGTTGAGATTCAACTTCAAAGCGTTGTTTGCAGGCCTTGCATTGGTAATCTAAAAATATATTTTGATCTACAATCACACCTGCTTTTTTACCAAAGCGATGGCCTAAAAAGCCGCCTGTGATGCCAACGCTAATCGCCCCGACAAAAGTCCCAATGGTTCCGCCCATAATCACGCCAAGTGGGCCAGCAGTCACGCCACCAATCGCAGCACCAATAGATGCGCCAGATGCCGCACCACCGACAGTCCCTGCAGCAGTTCCTGCACCACTGAGTAAGACACCACCAATTTTTTGTAAGTTTTGTTCATGGTTACGCTTTTCAATATGGGTTGATCCACATTTTGGACATTTAACTGTCGTTTCCATGTTTTGCTCTTCTGTATTCATAACTTTCCATAGCCTTAAAAAATAAAGTGGCCGAATTTATGGTGCAGCATAATGTAATTTGACAGATGAGTAGTTGACCCATTCGATCAAATGCAACGATTTTCCTGAATTTTATCGATTTTTGCACACAAATGTTTTGTCTGCTTGTAACTAAGGCGTTAAAAAGTGCGCTGTATGTCACCTTAATCGCAAATTTTTAGCAAAAAAAAAAGAACACCCGATGTGTTCTTTTTTCTTTTGAACGCAAACTTAGTCACGAACAAATTCAACTGTACCATTCGCCAGTGATTTCACACGTGCCAATGATTCAACGCGATAGCCTTTTTCAAGCAAAATATCACGACCAGGTTGGAATGATTTTTCAATCACGATACCGATACCCAATACTTCAGCACTTGCTTGATGAATAAGATCTGCAAGACCTAAAGCCGCTTGACCATTGGCCAAAAAGTCATCAATCACTAAAACTTTATCTTCAGCATTGATGTGCTTTTTAGAAATCGCGATCGTGCTTTCAGTTTGTTTGGTGAAAGAAAACACTTTTGAGCGATACAAATCATCTTTTAAGGTCAAAGATTGATATTTACGTGCAAAAATCACAGGAACACCAAGTTCAAGACCCGCCATAACTGCAGGTGCAATACCTGAAGCTTCAATGGTGATGATTTTGGTAATGCCAGCATCTTTAAATAGACGGGCAAATTCTTGACCAATTTGCTGCATCATTACAGGGTCAATTTGGTGGTTCAGGAAAGAATCGACTTTCAGAACTTCTTCAGAGAGAACGATACCTTCAGCTAAGATTTTCTGTTCCAGAGCGTGCACGGGAGAATCCTCGAGGGGCAGGTGCTTTTTAAAGCAAAAGCGTATTTTAAAAAGCACCGTGAAAAATGCAAGCGAAATTGATCAAATCAATTAATTTGTTGCACCTTTATAGCCCGTTAACAATAAACCGTAAGAGGTTTTATTGTCTTGGTGGGAAACTTTGACAGGTAGATAATCTAGTTTTGGTGCTAACCAGAAAGTCGTTTGACGGCCTGGTTTGTCATGACGCATCACGACTTTAACGGTGTCAAAAGTTCCATAAGTGGTTTTCACTTTTTCAGTGCCTTGTTTCACGAACTTACGAGCTTCAACCTCTTTGGCATCGGCAATGTAGTAATTCGATTTCAAACCACCATTTTTTAAATCTTCACGAATTTGCAATTCAGCATTGAGTTCATCTAACACACCTGATTTCCACGCAAATGAACGCGCTTTATCATCTTTTTTGGTATTAATGGTTTTTGCGCCAGCATTAAAATTAATATTCATGGTGTTGTTGTGCACCAAAATTTTGCTGCTGCGGCTAAAGCTGTTCGAGTGAATTTGGCTGCCATTTAAACTAAAACGACTGGTTTCAGTTGCAGAGGCCATTGCACCAGCTTTTGCTGCGAAAACATACGTCCAGTTATTCCCAGATTGTTTTAGGGTACGTGTTGCAGAACCCAAGTTTTTGCCGTTGTAGTTAAATTGGTAGTTGGCTTGGAATGGACTCATGGCAAATGACTGACTTGAGAAACCAGTCAAAAGCAGTGTAGTCGATACCCCAGCAACAAGACCTAAATTTTTCAAAAGTGAATGTGCCATAAGTATGGTTTTCCTATTCAATAGAAGTGTGGTGGGCTAAACCACCTGATATATTTATTATGCGGCTGGATTGTGGAGAATCTCGTCGCAAATCCGTGCCTAATGTATATATTGTGTAGCGTTTTTATAGGTTCAAGATGCCTAAGTGCAGGATAAGTCTAGCTTTCCTTTTGCTTTATAGGCGTGACTTCATCGTCTTTTAAATTTGAATCATCCCAGTCTTCCATCCGCTCTTGCGACATTTTGGTGAACAATGCGGTTAAATTAACATTACCAATCACCACCAATTCGGCCTCACGTAAAACAGCATGGTTGACATGGACTTTGCCCAGTGTGTCGATAATCGATCGACTTTTACCGAGCCAGCGATTCAGGTCTAAATACAGTAAATCATCTTTAACTTTGATCACATTGAGCTTTTCCAAAATCATACCCAATGGATCTTGGTTGAGTACTTTTTGATAGAACCATAACGCCATGCGCACGCCCATCTTATACAGAACATTTGGATACTTTGCTTCAATCACTTGTGTATCACTAATTTGTTCAAATACGATCAATTGGGTTTGTTTGTTGAGTTCCATCTGTACCAGTTTTAAATCAACAGAGAGTGTTATGATCAGCCCGTTATAATCCAATGTGGCATACAGTCGAAGCCAGTCATCATGCAGGTCAGCATGCAAGTCTTTGAGCATTTTCACATTATCGGTGACAAAGCGCTGAAATGTCGCATTTAAAAACACTTGAGACATTGGGAATTCACGCTCATCTTCAATAAATCCTTCAGCTTTTTGGTACACTTGGCGTATACGTTTAGCGATATTGGAAACTAGCGTTTGCATAAGAAGTGCATCCTGACAAATTATGTTTTTTGACGATGTTTATCTTGTCGATTTCTATAAAAACACAAGGTTTTGATCTTGCAGTTTAGCAAAATAAATTGCACCATTTTCATGATTTTAATTGTGCATTATCGATGTGTTGATGGATTTCTCGTTTTCATCAAAAAATGAATACGAGTTTTATTTTATACTGTTTTAAGCAGTTTGGGGAATGCGGCAAATAGTCGGTTTAATGTGATGCTGAAAAAAATAACGTTCATGCCCTTGATGAAAGAGTGGTGGAAAGATCCCATATTTGCAACTGCATTGGCGTTTGCTGCTGTGTTGCATTTGGCTTTTTTAACCATGCAATTTTCCATGCCCCAAGAGGCGGATTATAACACCAAAGAAATTGCAGTTTCTTTACGTTCTACGACGGAAAAAATTGAACATGCAGACTTTTTAGCACAAGCCGATCAGCAGGGCTCAGGGACATTCCGTGAGTCACATCGTATGTCGAGTGACATGCCTGCACCGATGATCGAACAAAAAGCCGGGGAGCAAAAAAGCGAAGCTTTAGAACAACTGCAACAAAAGAAAGAGCTGAGCTTTGAAGACAAAGTGTTGATGACAACCTTGAGTTGGCAAAAACAAGCTGAAGAAAACAGTCGCAAAAAAGCCGTTGAGGAGTTGAATAGTCAGTTTCAGGCCAAGGCTGCGATGGTGGCGAGTATCGAAGCCCAATATTTACAACGTCAGCAAAACTTTAGCCGTCAGCAAAAAATTAAAACCATTGATGGTATTCAAGCCAAGCAAGATGTTTCTGCGGCCTATATGGAAAAATTCCGCGAAAAAGTCGAGTTTTATGGCAACCGTTATTATCCTGAAGCGGCAAAACAGCAACAGCTACGCGGTGAAGTACGTTTAATGGTTATTTTGAACAGTAATGGCGGGATTCGTGCCATTCGTTTGATCGAAAGTTCAGGTTCAAGTTTATTGGATGAAGCTGCAAAAACCTCTGTGCGTAAGGCGGCACCTTTTGGTTTGTTTGATGCCAAAATGAAAGAAATCTCAGAACTTCGTATTGTGCGTACTTGGCGCTTTGATCCTGCAGAAGCAGAGTTTGAGGTGCGTTAATCAGTTGTGATAGCGTCGCAAAACTTCGCAGATTTCGACGCTAAAACTCGCATACCATTGGTTTTTCCCCAATTGTTGCGCGACCAGATGTTGTGCATCTTGTTGCCAAGCTCGAATGTCTTCTAACGTATTCCAGTAGGAAAGGGCGATTTCATGCTCACCCTCTGTCAGCGCTTCAAAATGTTGACAGTTAAAGTGTGTCAAGGCTTTGTCTCTAAGCTGCTGTGCAGTCGAAAAATACAGCTCATCAAGCGTACGAATGCGTGCTTTAAAAATAACGACATATTGCATATCTTTCCTTCCTTGGTTTTTATAATGTTAAAAAAGCGAGCCGTAGCTCGCTTTTTGGGTTTTTAATCTCTTTCCAGATAAGGGTTATCAAAACCCAATTTGGCTAAAATCTCGATCTCCAAAGCTTCCATTTCTTCAGCATCTTCATCAGAGGTTTCATGGTCATAGCCCATCAGGTGCAACGTACCGTGTACCAGCATATGCGTAAAGTGGGTCAGGGGTGCTTTGCTTTGTTCTTGTGCTTCACGAAGAACCACAGGAATACAAATCACCAAGTCGCCAATCGGAAATGAGTCTAAAACTGCTGCCATTTCATCGGGGAGATCGCTCGGAAAAGACAGCACATTAGTCGGTTTGTCTTTACCACGATATTCCAAGTTCAATTTGTGGCTTTCGTCATTGTCCACACATGCAATACCGATCTCACAATCACTTTGTGTATCGATATGACGTAAAGCCGTTTCCACGACTTTTTTGATATGCGCACGTTTCACCACCAATTCAGGTGACTGAAAATTTTGCTGCAAGGAGAGATTAAGTTTCAAAATGAATCCTTAAATGTTTTCGTCTTGATGCTGCCCATCAGCTTTAGCATCATTGTCCGCGACCAAGGCTTCCTGACGTGCTTTACGTTCTGCACGTTGTTCAGCCGTGAGGCGATGTTGTTCGCTGTCCCATCCCTCATAGGCTTCAACAATTTTTTGAACCAATTGATGACGTACCACGTCACGAGAGTGGAAGCGAGTAATATGAATTTCTTTGATTTTTTCAATCACACGTAAGGCATGTGCCAAACCAGATTGTTGACCACGAGGTAAATCGACCTGTGTAATGTCGCCAGTGATTACTGCACGAGAACCAAAACCTAAACGGGTGAGGAACATTTTCATTTGTTCAGGGGTAGTGTTCTGTGCTTCATCTAAAATCACAAAAGAATGATTTAAGGTACGACCACGCATGTAGGCGAGTGGTGCAACTTCAATCACTTGACGTTCTATCAGTTTTGCGACTTTTTCAAAACCGAGCATTTCATACAAAGCGTCGTATAGCGGACGTAAGTAAGGGTCAATTTTTTGGCTCAAATCACCGGGTAAAAACCCCAGTTTTTCACCGGCTTCAACCGCAGGGCGAACCAATAAAATGCGTTGAATTTCGTTGCGTTCTAGCATATCTACAGCAGCGGCGACCGCGAGATAAGTTTTACCTGTACCCGCTGGGCCAATACCGAAAGAAATATCACTTTGTAAAATACGTTGCACGTAGCGTTTTTGATTGGCGCCACGTGGGTTGATCCGACCTTTACGAGTTTGTAGATAAACATTATCTAAACCGGTGTGCTCATTTTCAGAAAAATCTTCCTGAATTTCGCGGTCGGTCTGACTGCCTTGAATCATCATGTGTAAGATATCAGCACTAATCTGTGGATTGGTTTCGGACTCTTCATAAAGACGGTGAAGGAGGCTTTCGGCTCTCTCAACCGCATCGATTTCCCCATCGACAAAAAAAGCATCTGCGCGATGAGAAATTTTGACATCTAAACGTTGTTCAATTTGTTTGAGATGACCGTTATAGGCACCGAGCATGCTTTGTAAACGGTCAAGTGGAATACCAGCAAAAGTTACAGTACGTCGAATCGCTGCAGTCAAGAGAATTCCTTTAAATTGGTCTGACGATTAAGCTTACATTACGCCACGTCAGGCTCAAGATTCAAGAGTTCACCATAAACAAACTTCAAAGTTTTAATATCGGTCACTTCAATCTCTGCAAAACGCCCAACCCATGCAGGATCACCAATGAAGCTGACCAAACGTGTATTGTCTGCAGTACCAATCAGCAAGTTCGGATCTTTGTCAGAAACAGACTCAACCAAGACACGTTGAATGGTGCCTAGCATGGCATCAGTTTTATCAATACTCGATTGTTTAATCCATTGTTGAACTTTGGCAAGACGTTCTTTTTTCACATCTTCAGGGGTGGTGTCTTCAAGTTCTGAAGCAGGAGTACCTGGACGTTTTGAGTAGATGAAACTGTATGAATGATCGAAGTCCATATCTTGGATAAATTGATAAGTTTCTTCGAAGTTCTCGTTAGTTTCACCTGGGAAGCCAATAATAAAGTCGCTAGATAAATGCATATCAGGGCGAACTTGACGTAATTTTGCAATCTTATCGATATAAACATCAATCGTGTGGTTACGTTTCATGGCTTGTAGCACGTCGTTTGAACCACTTTGAACTGGTAGATGCAAGTGAGAAACCATTTGCGGTAAGTCACGGTAGCACTGAATCAAGTCATCGTTAAATTCAAGCGGGTGCGATGTGGTGTAACGAATACGGCCAATCCCCGGAATCTCAGCGACTAAACGTAATAAGTCTGCAAAGGTACAGATTTCACCTTCAAAGGTTTCACCACGGTAGCCATTCACGTTTTGACCGAGTAATGAAATTTCTCGTACGCCTTTTTCAGCTAAAGTGGCAATTTCAGCCAATACGTCATCGAGTGGGCGAGAAACTTCTTCACCACGGGTGTAAGGAACCACGCAGAATGAACAGTATTTAGAACAGCCTTCCATGATAGAAACAAAGGCTTTAAAACCTTCCACACGCGGTTCAGGTAAAAAGTCGAATTTTTCAATATCAGGGAATGAAATATCCACCAATTGAATTTTTTCTTTTTTCGGTTTGACCACTTGCTCAGTATGCTGATCTAACATTTGCGGTAAACGGTGCAAGGTTTGTGGACCAAAGACCATATCAACATACGGTGCACGTTTTTGAATGTTGTCACCTTCCTGAGAAGCAACACAGCCACCGACACCAATTACCAAATCTGGATTTTTTTCTTTCAGCTTGCGCCAACGGCCTAACTCAGAAAATACTTTTTCTTGTGCTTTTTCACGAATAGAGCAGGTATTCATCAGGAGAATATCGGCTTCTTTAGGGTCGTTCGTCAGCACATAGCCGTGAGAATCACCTAAAAGGTCGCCCATACGTTGACTGTCATACTCATTCATCTGACACCCTTGCGTTTCGATGTACAGTTTTTTCACTGCTCCATCTTGAGCTGGGGTGTGCTGTGGCTGGGTAACAGTGTTATCTGGGGCAGCTTGGGCACTATTGGGGATGAAGGTTTGAACCGTCATGTAGGCTCCTAAAGGAATTTTATGAAAATCAATAACCATACGTGGCTGACAGACAATTCAATCAGTCGAATTGTGCAGCTGCGGAGGTCAAAAAAGGGGATTTTAAGAATGGGCAATATTTTAGCAGTAATTCACTAGAAACTTACAGCCTAAAATGACAACTCTGCCATATTGATTTATGAAGTAAAAATGTTTGAAAATTAATATTGGCTAATCATAAGGTTACATAACAGAACACAATGCAGAGTTTAGAATTATTAAACTAATTCCTAAACAAAGTTCGATGTGCTGTAACTGAGCAGAATGACATGAAAGAAGGCAAGTGGATGTTAAAACATAATTTTAAACAGAAAAATTACGCTAAATTACTTGCTTTGAGTGTCGGGCTCTCCGGAATTTCTGCGTTTGTCCAAGCCGCAGATGAGCAGTTTAACGATGCTTTACGTGCTGCGAATGCAGGCAATATTAGTTTATTACAACAATACCAATCATCCATGCAAAATGACGTTTTGGGCTATTATCCAGAATATTGGTTACTGAATAACAATTTGGCTTCACAGCCAGCAAGTGCCATTATTAATTTTGCACAGCGCTATCCAAATTCGGCAATGGCAGAAAAATTAGCCGCAGATTATGTTGAAGAAAAAGTCAAACAAGCTGATTTCGCTACAGCACAGCCTGTCTTGCAATATGTGACTAATGCTGACCGTGCTGAAACATGTGCCATGGCTCAAGTCCGCGCAAAGTCGGGCGACCCTCTGGTCTACGCAGAATTTAAAGATGTATGGTTGACCACAAACTCACAACCTGACTCGTGTACGGGCTTGGGCCGTATGATGCTGTCGAGTCCTTTAATGACTCAAGATGACCGCCATCAACGGATGTGGGGACAGTTAAGAGCGGGTCAGTCAGGACAAGCGATTGCGACTGCGCAAACCATTGGCGTAAATATTAATTTGTCACAACTCAACACCATTCAAGCCAATCCACTGAATTATTTATGGTCTGCACCCAAAGCCACAGCTGAAGATCATGCATACCTGATTTATGCGATGGGTCGCTTGGCCGATAGCGACTTAAATGGCGCGATTTCTTCGGTGAAACGTGCAGCAGAAGGCACACCAGCCGATGTACAAAAAGCCCTATACCGTAGTGTCGGGTATATCGGTGGTACAACGGTAATGAAAAATAATTTCAACCGTGAAGTTCTAAATTATCTTGATTTGAGTTATGGACTGCCTTTTAGTGCAGAAGAAGCCGAGATTTATGCGCGACAAGCCATTCGTTTTGGCGCATGGGAAAGTGTCATTCGTGCAATTGATGCGATGAGCGTTTCGCAAAAGCAAGAAGATCGTTGGCAATATTGGTTAGCACGAGCATCTGAACAACGTGGAGATGCCTCATCTAAACGTGCGGCTCAAGACATTTATCGCAAGCTTGCCGTTGGCGATGATTACCATAATTTGTTAGCACGTGACAAAATTGGTCAGTCTTATAACAATATTCCGTCAAATGTGCAGCCTTCGTCACAAGATGCGCAGCGTCTCAGTCAGGATATTCACTTCCGTCGTGCCTTTGCATTGCGCAATATTAATGCATCTGACAGCTATATTAACCGTGAATGGAACTGGGCAGTGCGTCAAGCCTATTTAAAGCATGATGATGGCATGATTCTTGCCGCAGCTAAACGTGCAACCGATATGGGGTGGTATGATCGGGCGATTTATGCGGCAGATCGAACCACTAAACAGCACAATTATGCTTTACGTTATGCTATGCCGCATCAAAATTATGTGGTGAGTCATAGTCGTAATGCCGGCATTGACCCTGCATGGGCTTATGGTTTGATGCGTCAAGAAAGTCGGTTTGTCACTAGCGCACGTTCACATGTCGGTGCCGGTGGTTTAATGCAAATTATGCCAGACACCGCAAAATTGGTGGCTCGTCAGATGGGGGAGAGTTATAACCCCGCTGCATTAACGGATATGAATACCAATATTCGTTATGGCACTTTCTATTTATCGATGATTCAACGTCAATTGAGTAATAGTCCAGTCTTAGCGACCGCAGGTTACAATGCGGGTCCAAATCGTGCTCGACGCTGGCAGCCTGAATATCAAGCAATTGCAGCGGATCAATATACGGAATCGATTCCATTAACGGAAACTCGAGACTATGTAAAACATGTGATGACCAATGCAACCCATTACGGCCTTTTATTAGGTCAGGGGCCACAATCGATTGAAAAAAGAATGCAAATGATTCCATTACGGAATGCGCAATAAATTTTAAAGCAAGATGCGCCTGTTTTTAGGCGCAATATGGGTAAATGATGAATGCCGAAAATGGACATTAGACCTGCTTATCGAATACTGACATCACTGCTCATCGGCAGTGGTGCAGGCTTTGGTATGTCTATGCTTTCGGCTGCACCGGTTGTAAAAGGGTATGTGATGGATGTGCAAATGGTGCCTGCTGTTTGCGCCTATGACCCATTAAAAAGTAAAAAACGTAAATGTTTAGAAGGGTATTCACTCAATATCACGGGTCTATATCCAGAAACCTCTACACGTGATTGCACGACCAATAGTTCAGCTAAACTTTCTCCGTTGCAAGCGAAAGTGGTTGCACGGATTATGCCTGATGAAAATGCTCGCGTGGCTCTTTGGCACACTACCGGCGGCTGTGTCCCAATGAATGCTAGCCAGTATTTCAGAACCATTATTAATCATGCAGATAAGCTAAAAATTCCAGATGAATTGACCAGTCAAGAAACCCAATCCATTCAAGCCAATGTCTTGCGTAATAAAATGTTGCGTATGAACAGCGGATTGGTATCACAAAGTATTGAATTTAACTGTATGCAAACCCGTGGTGGTAGTCTGCTGACTGAGATTAAAATTTGCTATAAAAACAATGGTCAGTACAAAAGTTGCCCTGCGACTATCGTCGGAAATTGTCCTGCAACTTTCATAATTAAAGGTTCTTTCTAAGCTTTTTTCGGCATTTTATTTATATTTCCTATCATACTTTTGTTGAAAAGCATTCTCTTTTACATGCAAGCGTCAAAAGATTGGAGTACAATCTTTGCCGTTTATGATTATTAAGATTAGATAGAACAGCTATTTAATCATTATGACCTTCCTCAATTGGAGATAATTACATGAAGCAAGCAGTTCGTGTTGCCGTTACTGGCGCAGCTGGTCAAATCGGTTATAGCTTATTATTCCGTATCGCAAGCGGTGAAATGTTGGGTAAAGACCAACCAGTTATCCTTCAATTATTAGAAATTCCAGTTGAGAAAGCTCAACAAGCGCTTAAAGGCGTAATGATGGAACTTGATGACTGCGCATTCCCTCTTTTAGAAGGTATGATCGGTACTGATGATCCTAAAGTTGCATTCAAAGATGCTGACTACGCTCTTCTTGTAGGTTCACGTCCACGTGGTCCTGGTATGGAACGTGCTGACCTTCTTAAAGTAAACGGTGAAATCTTCATCGGTCAAGGCCAAGCGCTTAACGAAGTTGCTAGCCGTGACGTTAAAGTTCTTGTTGTAGGTAACCCTGCAAACACTAACGCTTACATCGCAATGAAATCTGCTCCAGATCTTCCAGCGAAAAACTTCACAGCAATGTTACGTCTTGACCACAACCGTGCGTTAACTCAACTTGCTCAAAAAGCAGGTGTTGCAGTTTCTGACATCGAAAACATGACAGTTTGGGGTAACCACTCTCCAACGATGTATGCTGACTACCGTTTTGCAAATGTAAACGGCGAAAGCTTAAAAGACAAAATCAACGATGCTGCTTGGAACAAAGACGTATTCCTTCCAACTGTTGGTAAACGTGGTGCTGCGATCATCGAAGCACGTGGTCTTTCTTCTGCTGCTTCTGCTGCAAACGCTGCAATCGACCATATGCGCGATTGGGCTCTTGGCACAAACGGCAAATGGGTAACTATGGGTATTCCTTCTGACGGTTCTTATGGTATTCCTGAAGGCGTAATGTTCGGTTTCCCTGTAACAACTGAAAATGGCGAATACAAAATCGTTCAAGGTCTTGAAATCGACGAATTCAGCCGTGAACGTATCAACTTCACTCTAAACGAGCTTGAAGAAGAACGTGCAGCAGTTGCTGACATGGTTAAATAATTTAATTTTTTAAATTAAATTATAAAAAGGCACTCCATTTGGGGTGCTTTTTTTATGGCCAGCGAAAAACGCCAAGCTTAAATTTTGAACAAAAAATAACACGTTGAGATGTAGTTGCAACTGACAAAGTCAATTAAACAGATAACTATGAAGTGGAAGAAATGTTTTTGGCTTGAGGAGAACGGCAATGTTTGATCAACAACCGACGTTGGAACTATTTTTTGAACAATTGGGGTTAGATGCAAGTCCGGAAGGCATTGATCAATTTATCGAAACGCATCAAATCACCATGGATGTTCCATTGCATGAAGCGCCATTTTGGACGAAGTCACAGCGTGACTTCATTATCAGTCATTGGAAAAAAGATGATGACTGGGCCATAGTGGTCGATATTTTAAATGAACAATTGCATACAGAACATAAGCTTTCCGGATCATGCAAAATCTAAATACAATTTGAAACAACAAACCTAGTTTTATCGCTAGGTTTTTTTATCAGCATCATATAAGTTAATTAAATAATAAATGACAGATTAGTTGATAAGGAGGGCGAGATGCTCAATCAAAATAAACCATCCTTAGCTTTATTGTTTTCTCAATTGGGGTTAGCCAGCAGTCCAGCTGCGATCGAGTTATACGTACGTACGCATCAGCTTGCCGCAAGTGAAAATTTACATGATGCGCCGTTTTGGAATAAAGCACAGCGCGACTTTCTAATCAGCCATTTAGTACAAGATGATGATTGGGCCATTTGGATTGATGAGCTGAATCAACAGTTGCATATGGATGCATATAAGCTACAACCAGCATAGATTTCACTTCTCCATAAATAAAAAACACCTCTTCGGAGGTGTTTTTTATTTAGTGCAGTTTACTTTGGCGTAATTCTAAAAACCAAGTTTCTTGGCGATAAGGATTAAATGCAGGATGCTCAAGTAATGTGGTGAGTTTGAATTCTTGAGATTTGCTGTATTTATATAACCAGTGGCGGGTTAACGCAGGTTCTTGTTTTACTGCAGAGGCATAGGCCAAATAGAAGTAGATGTCGCCATGTTCAGCTTTGGACATCGGTTTCATAATCTGCTGGGTAATCAGGGCATAGCGCTGCTCTTGGGTAATTTCAAAAAATACCATATAGGCTTTGGCTAAATGCACAGACAAATTGATGTATAGCTCAATCGGCATTTCTTCAAATTCAATCCGGCTTTGCTCAAGCAGAACAATGGCTTCTTGTAGAAAATACACTTGTTCTTGATGGTTCTTACTGAGGGCAACCAATTGTAGGCGTAAGTCAGCACGCTCAAGGGCAAGATCAGGGCTGTTGCCTTGTAGAAATAATTGATCAGTTTCGCCAATACGCTGAATGATTTGTTGACTGTTTTGACGCATCGGGTACATCCTCATCTATGAATGACTCATATATGAGGATAATTTAAGGGATTTAAAGGATGAATCTCGAATTACCACATCGTGTTGTCATTACGTAGCCAAGCCGTAATCGATAAACGTTGATGTTTAGCTTCGAGTACCTCGTGTAATAGGTCACTTTGGAATAACGCAATGCGATTCGGTTTAGGTTCTAAAATATGCCAAACATCATTCTTATCTTGTAAGCGCAATTCACCGCCCCAGTCGGCTTGCCAATATTCATGCAAATAATAAACCGCTGAAATGACACGTCCATTTTTGCCTTGAGGATTATCTTTGTGTAGTGCATAAAACTCACCTGCGTTATAACAAGCAAAATGTGCTTCGACTTCGTGAATGCCAGAAAAAAATGCGCGATTAAATTGTTCTGATAAATGTTCTAAGGCTTGAACGTGTTCTTGTGCGACATCTAATGTGTCGTTAATCCATAAAATATGATCACTTCTAATTTTACTGATGACTCCATTTTGTACGGCTGCATCCCTGAATTTATTTAAATTTGACATACATTCTTCAACAAGTACATGTATATATTCTGCAGGATAAGCGTCATCAATAATGCTAAACCCGTGTTGATCTAAATCATCGAGGATTTGATCAACCGGCCAAGACTTTGGGAGAAAGGCTGTTTCCATATGCGATCCAAAAAGTAGAGGAAAAAAGGTGACGTATTCTAGAGCAAGAATAGCATCGGAATGAAACTATTTTTCATGCTAAAATGTCCGTTGATATCAGGAATTAAAGAAACATGAATTACCGTCACCATTTCCATGCAGGCAACTTTGCCGATGTGATGAAGCACGTTTTGCTGCTTCAATTATTAAGTCGACTGAATGCAAAAGATAAACCTTATCGCTATGTAGATACACATGGTGGTGCAGGTAAATATGATCTTTCGACCTCTGAAGCACAGAAATCAGGTGAGTTTTTAAATGGTATTCATCGTTTAGTTAAGCTCGATGATTCGATTAAACGCAATGCGCCTGAAGGTGTTCAACAATATTTAAAAGTTGTTGAAAAAATGCGTGAAAACTTTGGCAAAGGCGCTTATCCAGGCTCTCCGTGGTTCGCACTTGAAGGCATGCGTGAAACTGATAAGGCAACGATTTTTGAAATGCAGCGCGATGTATTCCAACAATTGCGCCACAATATTTTTGATAAACGTGCAGGCTTGCATGAGCGTGATGCTTACGAAGGTTTACTGGGTGTAATTCCACCAAAAGAAAAACGTGGTTTGGTCATGATTGACCCGCCTTACGAATTAGAACGTAAAGATTTTCCACAGCTTGTAGAATTGTTGGTGGCTGCTTATAAAAAATGGCCGACAGGCGTTTTTGCGGTATGGTATCCAATTAAAGACCGCGCGATGATTGAACGTTTTGAAAAGAAAATGTACAAAACCGGCATTCGTCGTCAGTTGGTTTGCGAAATTTGTGTATGGCCAGATGACACTCCAGTCGGTCTAAATGGTTGTGGTTTATTGGTGATTAACCCACCTTGGAAATTCTCTGAAGATGCGGACGAAGCATTACAATGGTTGTTCCCACATCTTCGTATGAATGAAAATGGTGGTCATGCAGCCGTACGTTGGTTGGTTGGCGAATAATTTTAAACTTGAAAAAGAAAGGTCACAGTTAGGATCGAACAATGACAAATACAAATAAACCTGAGCGGGAAATTTCTTCAAAGGATGAAAATGCATTTGAAGGCATTACATTTGAAGTTGAAGAAGAGGAGCATACCCATGAAGGGCATAAAGTGAAACGTCGTGGGATCTATCTGTGGCCAAACTTGATTACAACTGCTGCGTTGTTATCTGGCTTTTATTCAATTATTGCCAGTATGAATGGTGAGTTTCAACAAGCCATTTATGCCATTTTCCTTGCAGCATTATTTGATGGTTTGGATGGCCGTGTCGCACGTGCTATCGGCGCACAAAGTCCTTTTGGTGAACAGTTTGACTCGTTGTCGGACTTGCTAGCATTTGGTGTTGCACCTGCCATTTTAATGTATAGCTGGAGTCTAAATGACTTAGGCCGTATTGGCCTGGCAGCATGTTTTGTTTACACCGCCTGTGCAGCCTTCCGTTTGGCACGTTTTAACGTACAAATTGGGGTTGTCGATAAACGTTATTTTATTGGTGTTGCAAGTCCACTCGCAGCCGTTATGATTATTTCATTGGTATGGGTAGGTATGGATATCCCTGCGGTCTTCGACTTACGCGAAACAGGTATTCAGATTTTTAATGCGGTAGTGATTATTGCAGTGGGTCTATTGATGATCTCAAATGTAAAATACTATTCATTTAAAACTGTGGATCGTCGCCGTGTTCCATTTGCCGTGTTACCAATCATAGTCTTTGTTTTAGCAGCTGTAACGTATAATATTCCAATGGGTATTTTAATTATTTCAGTGATTTATGCATTGTCTGGTTTTGTCACCACCTTAATGGCAAAAAAGGCAGAAGCATGAGTTAAAGCATGAAATAAAAAAATGAAAAGGAGCTTGATATGCAGATATTTCAAGATTTCTTGGATCAATCAAGGCGACTGAATCAAGCTCCAGATTTACAACATAAAAAAATAAATTTACATGCGCCGAATACGCCTTATCCTTCAGTCCATTATGGACTTTGTCTACCGAATCTTCCTGCGCCATTACATTATCTTAACTTTATGAGTTGGCTCGGGCAGCCTCAGATTCCCGCTTTTCAAAATCCTGCGGCTATTCAACAAGACGAACTCAATACGGCCACAGTAATGACCAGTGTAAGTGGTCATATGGTTGGTCAATTACAATCCTATTCCATTAAAGATGACTGTAGTCTGAGTGAGACCGTCTTTACGTTTAGAGATAAAGAGCAGATCGGTTGGGATGGAGCGGTATTTCAAATCCATCGAGAAGATACTGAACTCAGTTTAGATTTGTCTGTGCAAACAACCGATATTTCTTCTTGTTTAATAAAATTAAGATTAGGTCTTGCTGAATATTGGTCGGTGATGTGCCAATGTGAAGGGCAAATCAAATTTCAGGGCCAGATGTATGATGTAAATCAGTTGGCGGTTTTGTCTTATGCGCAAATACGCAAGTTTCCATATTTACCTTTGGCGTTTTATACCCATCAGGTGATCAACCTGAGCCGAAAGCGTCAAATCATCTTTATGCAAACGCGAGACCGCTATAACAATATTTTGAGTTCACGTTTATATCTAAGAGATTTAAATCAGCAGCAAGTGTTCATGGCAGACCAAGCCGTGTTCTTTAAAGTCATGCGCGTTTATCCTGTGGTTAAAACCCCAAATTTGCAAAAAATGTATTTGCCACGTGAATTTGAATGGATTTACCAAAATGACAAACTGAAAATACATGTACAAGCACAGAGTCGTGGGGATTTTAAATTTGGACTCGGCGCAGGCTATGCAGGAAGCTTTAACTATCAAATCAAAATCAACGACGAAATCGAGTGTGGGGAAGGTGGCTACTGTGAATATGTCGATTGTCGAGCTTTAAAATGGCAAGAAAAGAATGAAAAAGATAAATTAACGGATAAATATGGAAATATTGTCCCTTTTATGCTCAAAAAATAGTAAAAAAATTTGATTTAGTAGAATAAATAAACAAACGTAATGAAAAACTAAAAATAAATGGAAAAGGGTGTTGCAACGGATGTGAAATGTTGTAGAATGCACATCCATCGGCGGTGATGAAGATTAAAACTTCTGATAAAACAATGACTTGTTTGAATTGATTAAGTTGGGTTTTATTTTTTAAGTTTAAAATAATTTGAATTACCAGTTGACTCTTTAGAAATAAAGAGTAATATAGCCGACCTAGCTTGCTGGTGACGAACCAACAAGAAGATCATTAAGAGATTATGAAGAACAACTTGTGTGGATTTTTACTAGTTGATTGATCGAAATTATTTTCATTGATTGATGGTAGAAATTACTCGAAGTTTATTTGAGCAAATTTTTGTCAGTAATTGATGAGCCAAGATTGGTACCCTTTAAGGTACTATTGATTTTAAACTGAAGAGTTTGATCATGGCTCAGATTGAACGCTGGCGGCAGGCTTAACACATGCAAGTCGAGCGGGGGAAGGTAGCTTGCTACTGGACCTAGCGGCGGACGGGTGAGTA